>JAICLN010000037.1 GCA_025925615.1 Actinomycetospora sp.
ACGATCGTCGGGGACTTCCCGCCGAGCTCGAGGTTCACCTGCGCGATGTGGTCGGCGCCGAGCTTCGCGACCTGCTTGCCGGTCTCGGTCGACCCCGTGAACGTGATGCCGGCGACGTCGGGGTGGGCGGCGAGCGCGGCCCCGGCCTCGCCGCCGTATCCGGTCACGACGTTGAACACGCCGTCGGGGAAGCCTGCCTCCTTGACCAGCTCGGCGAACTTGAGCGCCGAGAGCGAGGTGTCCTCGGCCGGCTTGACCACGCAGGTGTTGCCCAGCGCGAGCGCCGGCGCGCACGAGCGCACCAGGATCAGCAGCGGGTAGTTCCACGGGACGATATGCGCCGTGACCCCGAGGGGCTCGAGGATCGTGAAGGAGAGCTTGTTGCCAGGCACCTCGATCTGCCGGCCGCCGACCTTGTCCGCGGCGCTGGCCCAGTAGTCGAGCCAGAGCGGGATCGCGCCGACCAGTTCCTGCGCCTTAGCCAGGTAGTGGCCGGAGTCCAGGGCCTCGAGCCGGGCGAGCTCGTCGGCGTGCTCCGTGACCTTCGCCGCGAGCGCACGCAGCAGCCCGGCGCGGGCGATGGCGTCGGTGAACTGCCACTCGACCGCCACCCGCTTCGCCGCCGCGACCGCCGTATCGACGTCGGCGGAGTCGCCGCGCGGGACCTCGGCGATCGTCTCTCCGGTGTTCGGGTCGACGGTCGGGAAGGTGCCGCCGGCCCCGGCCGACGTCCACCCCCCGTCGATGAACATCTGGGCGTGCTCGACCTTCCGGGTCGTCGTGTCGATCGTCAGGGACATGGGTTGGCTACCTCGCTGTAGGTGTCGGAGGGGTCTGGTCCGAACGCATCAGCACTCGGTACTCAGCGCTTGGTGTGCTCGCGCTCGTCGACCACGCGCCGCGACTTGTGCTCGGCGCGCTCGAGGGTGTTGGCGTCGACGGACTCGAAGGTGACCCGGACGCCGAGGAACGACTGCAGCCCCGAGCCGGTGGAGCGCTCGAACTCGCCCCGCTGCCCGTCGGGCAGGGAGCACTCGGCCCGGACGATCATCTCGTCCATCGACCCGGTGCGGCGCACCACGATCTGGTGCTCGCCGCCGTAGCCGTCGACGCCGCGCAGGTAGTTGTCGACCTCCGTCGGGTACACGTTCTCCCCACGGATGTGGATCATGTCGTCGATCCGGCCGTACACCCCGTCGGGCAGCTTGGGATACGTGCGCCCGCAGGGGTTGTCCTCCATCACCCAGCGGGTGAGGTCGTTCGACGCGAGCCGGATCATCGGCTGCGAGGTCCGCTCGAGGTGGGTGTAGACCGGCGTGCCCTCGCCCCCGTACGGCACCGTCCGGAACGTCTCGGGGTCGCAGACCTCGTGCCAGACGATGTCCTGCCAGAGCAGCATCCCGTCGGGCGTGCCCGCGGTGGCCGACGCCGACATGAACGGCGTCATCTCGGCCATCGTCCCGCAGTCGATCACCGTGGCGCCGAACGCGTCCTCGATCGCCTGGCGGACCGCGGGCACCGAGGCGCCGGGCTCGCCGGAGAAGAACATGACCTTCAGCCCGAACTCGCGGGGGTCGATCTTCTCCTGCTCGGCCACCTCGGCCAGCCGGAGCGCGTAGGACGGCGTCGCGTAGAAGGCCGCCGGCTTCACCCGCGCCAGCCAGTTGACCGCGCGCGCCGTCATGCCCTGCGCGCCGGCGCCGAACGGCAGGACCCGGCAGCGCAGGCGCTCGGCCGCGGTCATCGCGCCCCAGGACCCGAGGTACAACGAGAACAGGGCCGCGACGAACACGGTGTCCCCGGGCCGGACCCCCATCCCCCAGAGGATGCGGGCCTGGTTGTCGGCGATGACCTCCCAGTCGCGGCGCCCAAGCGCGAACGCGGTCGGCGCGCCGGTGGTGCCCGAGGTCCCGTGGATGTGGTGGACCTCGGAGTCCTCGCAGCAGAGGTAGTCGCCGAACGGCGGGTGGTCGGCCTGCGACTGCCGCATCTCGGCCTTGGTGACGACCGGGACCTGCTCGAAGGCCTCGAACGAGGTGATGTCGGCGGGCTTGAGGTCGACCGCGTCCCACTTGTCCTTGTAGAAGCTCGAGGTGGAGTAGGCGTACTCCATGACCTCGCGGAGCCGGACCAGGACGGCGGCGTCGCGCTCGGCCGGGTCCATGGTCTCGCGGACCGGGAACCAGTACGGCGAGTCCGGGTCCGGCAGGTAGTCCTGGTCGTAGCGGGCAGGGAACGCCCACTCCTCCATGTCGGCCATGTCAGTTCCCTTCCCGACGCCGGGCCACCTCGGCGTCGTTCCACGGCGTGAGCGCCTGGTAGTCGGGGACGAACCCGAGGCCCTTGCCCGAGTCGGGCGAGGGGGCGTCCTGGGTGGTGACGACGTCGACCACCGCGGGCGCCTTCTCGACGGCGCGGCGGATGGCGTCGGTGAGGTCGGCCGGGTCGGTCACCCGCTCGCCGTGCGCCCCGAACGCGCGGGCCATGCCCGCGTAGTCGGAGTCGGCGAGCTCGGTCCCGACGACGAGGCCGTAGTTCTCGGCCTGGTCGTAACGTTCGATGTTCCAGGCACGGTTGTTCGAGACGATCACGACGATCCTCGCGCCGTGCCGGACCGCGGTGTCGATCTCCGTCGCGGTGATCCCGAAGGCGCCGTCGCCGGTGACCGCGATGACTGGACGGTCCGGGTGGGCCAGGGACGCGGCGATCGCGAACGGCGTCGCGACCCCGAGGCAGCCGAACGCGCCGGCATCGAGGTAGCGCGCGCACCGGGTGATGCCCAGCCGCGCGAAGGACAGCAGGTCGCCGCCGTCGGCGATCATGACCGCGTCGCCGAGCGCCACGGTGCCGTCCCGGTCCAGGGCGTCGAGCGCGCCGAAGATGCGGTTCGGGTGGATGTGGCCGTCGGCGCCGTTCTCGGTGGTGTGCAGCGCCTGGCGGTAGTCCTCGGCGCGCTTCCGGTGCTTGGTCTTGAGCTCGTCGCGCCACGAGGTGTCGGGCGAGTGCTCCTTGAGCGCGTCCGCGATGGCCCCGAGCGCGGCACCTGGTTCGGCCAGGATCTCGACCGCGCCGCGACGGTTGTCGATCAGCTCGCTCGCGGTGTCGGCGATCCGCACGACCGTCGCGTGCGGGAAGACCGCGGGCGAGCCCATCCCGAGCTGGTAGTCGAGCTGGCGGCCGACGGTGATCAGCAGGTCGGTGTCGCGCATGACCGCGGACCGGGCGCTCCCGACGGCGGCCGGGTGCGAGTCGGGGACGAGGCCGCGGCTCTCCTGGGTGTCCAGGTACGCGGCGCCGCTCGCGTCGAGCAGCCGGATCAGGTCGGCGCCGTCCGTCGTCCGAGCGCCGCGCCCGGAGATGATCGCGGGCTTCGACGCCGCGCGGACCAGGTCGGCGACAGCCGCGTCGTCGTCGGGGTGCGGTTGGGGGCGCCGCTTCGGCTTCGCGCGCAGGTGCTCGTCCAGGACGAGCGCAGGGGGGACCTCGCGGCGCAGCACGTCGGTGGGGATCTCGAGGTACACCGGGCCGGGCTCGCCGCGGTCCCCCGACGCGCGGGCCCAGGCCTCGTCGAACTCGCGCAGCACCTGGTCCTCGCTGCGCAGCGTGCGCGCGAGGCGGGTGACCGGCGCGAGGATCGCGGTGTGCGGGATGTCCTGCAGCGGCCCCATGTTCGACTGCGGGATCGGCGGGCAGCCGCCGATGAGCAGGAGCGGGATGCGCGAGACGGACGCGTTCGCCACGGCGGTGACCGTGTTCGTGACTCCCGGTCCGGCGGTCACCATCGCGACCGCGGTCTGCCCGGTGAGCTCGGTGTGGGCATGGGCCATGTGCACCGCGGAGCCCTCGTCGCGGACATCGACGATGCGGACCCCGCGCCGCGCGAGCTGGTCCCAGATCGGCTGGATGTGACCGCCCTGCAACCCGAACACGCGATCGACGCCGTGCTCGGTCAGGAACCGCGCCACGACCTCGGCGACCTGCGCCCGTCCTGCGTCCGCCATGGACCCTCCTCGTCGGACCGACGATCACCGGTGACCGCCGTCACTCGACCATGCCGTATTCTGAATTCAGACGTCAACACATCAGAGTGATCGACTCATGACGGTGGGCGATCCGGTCCGCGATACCGTGGGGCGGCCCGCGGTCGTGCGGTCACGTCCCGGGCGCGGCGAGGACCGAGGTCTCCCGGAGGGATGGGATGAGCGCACTACCGCAGATGCCGTCGCGGACCGACCAGGTCTTCGAGGCGATCGTCGACGACATCTGCACCGGGCGGCTCACCCCGGGCACGCCGCTGCGCCAGGAGCAGCTCGCGGACCGGTTCGGCGTCTCGCGCCAGCCGATCCAGCAGGCCCTGCTCCTGCTGCGCAACCAGGGACTCGTGCGGGAGTTCGGCAAGCGGGGCCTGGAGGTCGCGCCGCTGGAGCCGTCGTTCGTCAGCCACCTCTACGAGCTGCGGGCGCTGCTCGACGGCCAGGCCGCGCGGCTCGCGGCGGGCCGGCGCTCCGACGAGTGGCTCGCCCACGCCGACGGGGTCGTCGCCGCCGGGAACCGGGCCTTCGCCGACCGCGCCTTCGCCCAGATGATCCGCGGCGACGTCGAGTTCCACCGCACCGTCGTCGAGGCCTCGGGCAACCCGCTGCTGGTCGAGAGCGCCGGGGTCATGTGGCGCAACGTGCAGCGGGTGATGGGTGAGGTGCTCTTCCAGGGCGGCGCACCGGCCTGGATCTGGGAGGACCACACCGCGATCCTCGAGGCCATCCGCGACCGGGACGGCGACGCCGCCGAGGCGCTCTCCCGCCGCCACGCCGAGCACGGCGAGCAGCTGATCCTCGACGCGATGGGCGAGGCGTCGGCGGGATCCGACCAGGGGGCCTAGCCCGTCGCGTCGCGGTGCACGCCGAGCAGGTGGCGGTAGGCCGCGGCGCTCATCTGGTTGAACCCCTGCTCGTCGCCGCTGGTCTCCCGGCGCACCTTCCCGGGCACGCCGGCCACGAGCGAGCCGGGCGGAACCGTCACCCCCTGTGAGATGACCGCACCGGCCGCCACGACCGAGCCCCGACCGACCGTCGCGCCGTTCATGATCACCGCGCCCATCCCGACGAGGCAGTCGTCCTCGACGGTGCACCCGTGGACCACGGCGCGGTGCCCGACGGTCACGTTCTCCCCCACCGTGCACCGGAACCCGGGATCGGCGTGCAGGACCGAGCCGTCCTGGATGTTGGAGCCCGCTCCGATCGAGATGGTGTCGTTGTCGGCCCGGACGACGGCGGCGTACCAGATGCCGACCTCGGCACCGAGGGTCGCGCGCCCCGCCACGACGGCGCCCGGCGCGATCCATGCGGTGGGGTCGATCTGTGGGGAGTGGCCGTCGAGGGTGACGATCAGCGAGTCCATGGCCGCCATCGAACCAGCCGCCGGCCCCGCGAGCCCGGCCCCGGCGATCACGGGCTCAGAGTTTCGGCTCCCGCGGGCTCCCCGCGCGGTGCGGGGATTGGCGGCTCGGGGTCGTCGTCGTCCGGGTCGTCCCCGTCCGCCTCCGGGGTCTCCCGCGCCCAGCGGGCCCGGTCGCGCGCGAGGCTGGCGACGACCGGCACCATCGCCGCCGGTGGGGCCGGCTCCTCCACCGGGGACGGCTCGGGCTCCGCGAGGGGCACCCGCGTCGGGACCACGGGCTCCAGGCCCGGGAGCCCCTCCGGCCGGGGCGCACCCGCCGTCGGGTGGATCGGCTCGAGACCCGGCAGGCCCTCGGGGGTGACGGCGGGAACGTCCGGCGCCGCCGGGTCCACCTGCCACCGCCCGTCGACCGGGCGCCGCTGCAGGGTGGGACCTGCGGTGAGCGCCTCGACGGCCACGGCCGCCATCTTCTGGCGGGTCCGGGCCACCGCCCGTGAGGTCCCCGCGACGACGACGGCCAGCACGAGCCGGTCGCCGTGCGGGTCGGGGACCTCACGGAGCAGGTGGACCCGCCCGTCGGGGCTCTCGACGGTCATGGTCGCCTCGAACGCCGGCCACGTCCCGCTGACCGCCGCGGCGGCGCGGGCGAGGTCGGCGTGACCGGCCCCGAGCAGCTCGAGGTCGGTCAGCTCGGGGTCCCGGCTGCAGGCGTCGAGGACGAAGCCGCTGCCGAGGTCGACGAGTGTCGCCGCGACCACCCGCCGGTCCTCGAGCAGCGACGCCAGCACCGTCGAGAGTCCGTCAGAGCGGACACAGGTGATGTGACGGTGCCGTCCCACGTCAGGAGGTCAGCGCCGGCCGGTCTGCTGGTAGTACCCCTGGTCGACGGCCGGACCCGAGTCGGGGCCCTCCATCGTGAAGCGCTGGGCGATCATCTTCAGGTCGCGGCGGGCCATCGCGAGGTTGGCCTGCTGGCGGTTGAGGACCAAGTAGAAGAAGACCTTGTCGTCCTCGGTGCGCGAGTACACCGGCCGGATGAGGTGGTACTGCGTGTCGAGGGTGATCAGGATGTCCTCGATGGTCTCGCGCAGGCCCAGCTTCTGCATCACGTCGAACTTGGCGCGGACGACCTCGGAGTTGCCGGGGGCGGCGACGTCGAGGTCGAACTCCGCGCTGCCGCCGCGTGAGCCGAGGGTCATGCCGCTCTCGTAGTCCACGATGGCGACCGCGAAGGCGCCCTTGATGTTCGTGGCGGCGTTGAGGACGTAGTCGATATCAGCCATGGTTCGTTCTCTCCGTTGGGGTGGCTCTGTTCGGGGACGACGGAAGTCAGGACAGACGGCGTAGTCCGTCGAGGAGCCGTCTCAACACCGAGTGCTCCGTACTGAAAGCAGCGGTGCCGGCCACGGCGGCCACAGGGTTGACCGTCGGGGCGGATCGGGGGGTGGCGGGCAGGCCCGGGGCCAGGTTGGCTCCGGGGCGCCGCCGGGGGAGGTCCGGCAGGTCGTCGGACGGGTCGGGGTCGGGTTCTGGCTCCGGGGGCGGCGTGGTGGCCGCCGGCCACGGTTCGGGGGCCGGCGCACGCCCGGGCTTCGGGGCGTACGGACGCGGCGTGATGACGGCGGACGCCCGGAGCGGCAGGTCCATCTCGCCAGTGTCGTCGTCGCGCTCCTGGGCGGGCGACAGGGTGACGCGCGTGGGGGCCGCCGGGGTCGGGGCGGCCGGCGTGGGCGCCGGGGGCGGGGCGACCACGAGCGGCGCGACCGGAGGCGCGGCGGCCGGGGTGGACGTGGGGACCGCGGGCGTGAACAGGCTGCCCGCCCGAGGCGCCGGCACCGACGAGGCGCTCTCGGTCGACGTCCGCGCCGCGGGCACCCAGCCGTCGGGCGCGGCCGGCTGCTCGTCGACGTCGTCGCGCCACCGCGCGGCCTGCCGGATGTTCAACGGGAGCCGGCGGGCGGCGGGCGCCCCGTCGTGCTCGGGCACCGGGGTCGACACCGAGAGCTCCGCGAGCGGGGTGGGCGTCGGGGTGACGGGGCGGTCCTCGAGACGCGGCCAGGCGTGCCCCGATCCCTGGCCCGGGTCCACGCCGCGCGCCGTGCGGTCCTCGAGTCGCGGCCACGCGGTCCGGGGGCGCTCGTCGGGGCCGGCCGGGCGCGGTGCGGGGACCTCGGGCGCCTGCTCGCCCGTGGGCAGGGCCGCCGGTAACGCGCCGCTGCCCGGGTCGGCCGGGTCGTCGTGGGTCCACGGGAGCGGCGCGCCGGCGACCGGCCGCTCCGCGAACGACCGCGGCCCGGTGGCGCGCAGCGGCTCCGGATCGGTGAACCGCGCCGCGGGACGCGGGGGCGAGGTCGGCCAGGACGACGTCGCGGCCGGGCGCGGCCAGGGCGCCGACGGCGGGGTCGGCTCGAACGGGGCGAACCGCGGGGACGGCTGGTGCGAGTCGGGGGCGGCCGGCGAGGCGGACCGGAACGACGGGTGCGCGGACGGTGCCGTGCTCGCGTCAGGCGCCAGGATCGTGCCGTTGCTGCCACCGCGGGCCGGGCCCGCGGTCGGCACCCGACCCGCCGCCGGGCCCGGAGCGGGCTCCTGGTCGCGTGACGACGTCGCGGTGAGCGCACGGGGCCCGGCCGTCGCGCTCGGCGCGCCCAGCCCGGCCAGCGTCCGGCGTGACCAGGCGAGGTTGCCCCGCGCGCGGTCGATGCGGACGGTCACCCAGGCCGCGTCGCTCTCGGGGGCCCCGGGGTCGACGGGGACCATGCGCACCAGGTGGAACGCCGTGTCGGTGGTCAGGACGAGGTCCTCGAAGGTCTGACGCCGCTCCCGGGAGACCGAGGCGACGCGGCGCGCCCACGCCAGCACGGCCAGGTCCGCCTCGGGCGGGCCGCCGGTCTCGCCGCGGACCCGCTCGCCCTCGGCGTCGACCACGAGGACGTACTCGGCGCCGGGCAGGGCGGCGAGTCCGTCGACGAACCGCGCGAGGGCGTCGGGGGTGCCCGGTGCGTCGACGGGAGCGGGGTCGACGACGGCCGGGGCCGCCCACCCTTGTGCCACCAACGCCATCCCTCTCACTGCCTTCGGGTCCCGGACCGGGAGACGGTAAGGATCGCCCCCCGTGACCGGCAACGGTGCCGTTCGGCCCAGTGAGGGGGCGTTCCCCCGTCCGAGAAATGACGGAGTGTCGTTGGCTCGCGTCCGGGCCCGACACGCCGTACTGCTCCACCGAGCGGCAGCAGTCGAGGAGCGTTCGGGCGCCGCTTTTCTCCGCCGACCGCCGAGTAGACAAGACCGAACAGAGCAACGTAGATAGGCATTCGGGCATATTCCGCATCCGGACGGGTGGAGGTCCGGGCCTTGACCATGCGTTTATCGACCACGAAGTGCACCGGTTCGGCCCAGTGTGGGTGTGCCGGACGCCACGTCGAGGACCGCCGCTCGTCGTGATCGCCCGCCGGCCGGTCGGTCGATCACCCGCGATCAGCGAGGGACGGGCGGTGTGCACGCGACCTCGGCGAGCACCGGGTCGCGGGGGTAGCGCAGCGCGGTGCGCGCGGGCGCACCGACCAGATTGTCGTAGAACCGTGACCACGTGAGCGGCGCCGAGACCGAGTCCTCGAGCTCCCGGATCGCCGGGCACTGCAGGGCCCGTGCGGCGGCCGTGACGTCGTCGGCCTGCACGGCACGGTCGTCGGGCGCGACGCCCCCGGCCCTCGCCACGGACCACGCCGCGGGCAGGTTCTTGTCGTGCCCGACGCGGCCGTCCGGGACCATCGTGGTGTGGGCCGCGAGCGGCTCCGCCAGCCCGACCGTGTCGGTCACCCGCACATCGAGCGGGTTGAGCGCACCGGCCGCGCCGAGGTTGAGGAACACCATCCCGCTGGGCTGCCCCGGCGCCAGCGGCACCGTCTCCCACTCCGGGCCGGCCGGGCCCTTGCCACGCGCCTGGAGGGCGAGCACGGGCACCGGGCTCTGCGCGATGAGCTTGGCGCCCCCGGAGACGTACGGGTGGTTGCGGTAGTCGTCCGCGGTCAGCGGGTGCGGCGTCCCGAGCAGCTGGACGTAGAAGTCCCGCTCGTCGGCGATCCCGGACGCGGAGATGCCGTTGTAGTCCGTCCGGGCGTGGGTCCCGACGACGGCCGCCCACATCACCAGGGCCAGCAACGGCAGCACGGTGCGCCGGCGCACCGGCAGGGCCATCACCGGCATGAGCAGGCAGAACACCGCGGGCAGCAGCATCCGGGCGTGCATGAAGTCGCCCCCGACACGGACGACGTACGCCACCATCGCGAGGCCGCCGACGACGGGGGCCAGCGCGACCGTCGCGGTCCCGGCCCGGTCCCAGGCCCGGGTGGCGCGCACGGCGGGGTCGGGGGCGTCCTCGACCGCGCCCCGCCGCCGGGACCACCACTCGCTGCGGGCCAGCCGGGGGCCCGCGATCGCCGCGGCCGCCACCAGCAGGATCAGCGCCGGGACCAGCAGCCAGTACGTGGCCACGGTGTCGCGCAGGTAGGAGTAGCCGCGTCCCCACAGCGCGACCCCGGCCTCCTTCGCGAGGGCCGTGGAGGGCAGGAGCAGCCCGTAGTAGCCCGCGCGGAACACCTCGTACCCGGCGGCGGGCGCGACGCACAGCGCCCCCAGCCCGACGACGCGCAGCCATCCCCGCCGGTCGCGGGGCTGCTCGAGCACGGCGAGCGCGAGGCCGGCCGCGGCGGAGACCAGCGCCAGGTCGGGGCGCACGAGCGGACCGAGCCCGACGACGAGGGCGGTCGGCCAGGCGGGTCCGGGCCGGCGGCGGGCCCCGCGCGCGGCGAACAGCCGCGGTTCGCGCTGGGAGCGCCGCACCAGCAGCCACCAGGTGAAGGCCAGCCAGCAGAACGAGAGCCCGGTCTCCAGCCCGGAGGTGCCGAAGTCCCAGAACGGGGGCATCGCGAGCACCACGAGCCCACCGGCGGGCACCACCACCCGCCCGAGCCCGGTGAGCCGGCGCGCGCCGTCGAGGGCGAACCCCAGGGCGGCGGCCGAGAGCACCAGGCCGGCCCCGATCGCGGCGAACTCGAGCCGCACCGGCAGGGCGGCGAGCCCGAGCAGCATGACGGTCCAGAGCGTCGACGTGTTCGTCTCGACGCGTTCGCCGACGTTGAAGACCGGCCCGTTCCCGTCGAGGATCTGGCGGACGGTGCGCAGGAAGATCAGGCCGTCGTCGGACATCCAGCGCCGCTGCCACATCAGCACGACGTCCAGGACGACGGCGAGGCCCAGCAGCACCGCGGTGGTGGTGACGGGCCGGCGCCGGGCCCGCCGCGCGAGGTCGCCGGTGAGCCCAACGGCGCGACGGCCGGCGGGGTGCCCGGACCGGCGGGCCGCGCCCGTCGCGGTCCCGGACGTCGCCGTCTCCGTCGTCACCGGTCCTCCCCCTGCCGGCCCCGCCGGCGTTGCCGTCCTGCCGGTCCCGTCCGTCATCCGGGGACCAGCCGCCGCGGGCCCGGCGCCGAGAGCCGGGCCGACCACGACCGGGCCTGCGCGTCGGTGAGGACCGCGACCTGGTCGACGACGACCCGCAGCCGTGCCGCAGCGTCACCTGCAGCGTCCCACGCCGGACGGAAGGCGGGGTCGAGCGCGCCCGGCGCGCCGTCGCACAGCCGCCCGACCAGGTCGGTCAGCAGCGCCCGTTCCTGCCGCTGCGCCTCCCGGCGGACGGGGTCGCGCATCACCCAGCGCACCGCCGCGGCCTTGAGCAGCGTCACCTCCGCCCGCGCCCCGGGCGGGACGACGAGGTCGTCGTCGGGACCCGGGGTCTCCCCCGTGACCGCCAGCGTCGCGTCGACGGCCTCCGCCACGAAGCGGCCGACCAGTTCGCTGGTGAGGCGCTTGAGGGCGACCTGGGCCCCGAGCGTGCCGGGCTCGCCGGCCTCGCGGGCCACGGCCCGCAGCGGCGGGTAGTCGGCCAGCCGCCCGGCGGCGTCCTCGAGGTCCGCGGCGGCGACCCCGAACGCGCCGGCGGCCAGCTCCACGAGGTCGTCGTCGGGGCGGGCGAGCCGGGCCGGGTCGATGCGGCGCGCGAGGATCGCGTCCTCGACGTCGTGCACCGAGTACGCCACGTCGTCGGCCCAGTCCATGGTCTGCGCCTCGAGGCAGGGCACCCCCGCCCGCGCGGCGGGCATGCCGGCGCGCACCCAGCGGAACACCTCGACGTCGTCGTCGTAGACCCCGAACTTGCGCGTGCCCTCGCGGCGGGGCCACGGGTACTTCAGGCAGGCGTCGAGGGTCGCCCGGGTGAGGCTGAGGCCGCGGCAGCGCTCGTCGTCGAGGGTCTTGGGCTCGAGGCGCGCGAGCAGCCGCAGCGTCTGGGCGTTGCCCTCGAAGCCGCCCGCCTCGGCCGCCACCGCGTCGAGGGCCTTCTCGCCGTTGTGCCCGAACGGCGGGTGCCCGATGTCGTGGGCCAGCCCGGCGGTGTCGACGACGTCGGGGTCCAGGCCGAGGTCCTCGGCCATCCCCCGCCCGATCTGCGCGACCTCGAGCGAGTGCGTGAGCCGGGTGCGCGGCACGCCCGTGACCTCCGCGTCCTCGCCCGGGCCGACCACCTGGGTCTTGCCCGCGAGCCGGCGCAGCGCCGCGGAGTGCAGCACCCGGGCGCGGTCGCGCGCGAACGGCGAGCGCCGCTCCCGCCCGCGCTTGGGCTCCTCGGGGAAGAACCGCTCCCGGCGGCCGGTCCCTGGAGGCTCGGTCACTGCAGGCCCGGGTCGGAGAAGTCCGACGAGGCGTGGGCGAGGTGGTAGTACAGCAGCCCCGCCGTCTCGCGGACGATGTAGAAGAACTGGGTGCGGCGGGTCTGCGACACCGGACCGCCCTTCGCCGGCGACGTGGTGGCGTCGAGCCCGACGTCCCGGGCCATGGTGCGCGACCGCAGCGAGTGCCAGGGGTCGCTGACGATGACCGCGGACGTCCACCCGCGTTGCTGGGCGACCGACCCGACGGCCTCGAAGCTCCCCAGGGTGTCCCGGCCCTCGTCGACCGGGAGGACGTCGCGGTTCGGGACGCCGTGCTCGGTGAGCCACCGGTCCCCCGCCTCCGCCTCGGAGAACTGGTCGCCCCGGGCCGCGCCGCCGACGGTCACGATCCGGGGCGCCACGCCCTGCTGGTAGAGCGTCAGGGCGTGCTCCAGCCGGGCCTCGAGCACCGGGGACGGCCGGCCGTCGTACTGCGCGGCGCCGAGCACCAGGATGAGGTCGGTGGGGGTGCGCTCGTCGACGCGCCCGAGCTCCCACACCCGGAACGCGGTGCCGCCGACGAGCAGCAGCCCGATGACGAGGGCGCCGACGACGACGCGGGGCGCCCAGGTGAGGGCGGCGCGGGGGCGGCTGTGCGTTCGGGTGGCGACCGGTCCGCTCCGGGTCATGCGCCGATCTGCCCCCGCCCGGCCGACAGCGCGGCGGGGTCGCGGCCGCTGCGGGACGCGACGACCTCGGCGACGATCGAGACCGCCGTCTCCGCCGGGGTGCGCGCCCCGAGGTCGAGGCCCACCGGTCCGTGGATGCCCGCGAGGTCGGTCTCGGCGAGGCCCGCGCCGAGCAGCCGCTCGCGGCGGGCGGCCTGGGTGCGCCGCGAGCCGAGCGCCCCGAGGAAGCCCCGGCCGTGGCGCAGGCCGGCGAGCAGGGCGGCGTCGAACCCCGGGTCGTGGTCGAGCAGGACCAGGACGTCGGAGTCGGTGAACGCGGCGACCGCGGCCGTGGTCTCCTCGATCGTCGAGATCTGCCGGTACCCCCAGCCGAGCACCGTCGTCTGCGCCTCGAGTGCCTCGGCCAGCGCGCCCGTCCCGGCGACGAGCAGGGAGGGCACCGGCACCCACAGGTCGACCAGGACGTCGACGCCCGTGAGCTCGACGCGGTCGGTGGCGGTGGCGCCGCGGCGCAGCAGGCCGCGGACGTGGGCGAGGGCGGCCTCGTCGAGCTCGGCCGACCCGAGGGAGCCGTGGACGTCCTCGAGCTCGCGGCCCGTGACGGCGAGCGCCCGGGAGCCGTCCGCGGGCGAGACCAGCGCGGCGGGCACGCCCCGCCCCAGTGCGGCCCCCAGCGCGTGCGCCGGGTCGGCCTCGAGCGGGTGCGCGAGCAGCGTGGCGCCGCCGGCGCACGCGAGCCCGACGGCCACCGCGTCGTCCTCCGCCACGTGGGCCTCCCCCGTGGCGGGGGCGGCGAGGGCGTGCCGGGCGAGGTCGGTGGCCGCGGCGTCGAGCGCGCCGCGCAGCAGGTCCCCGCCCACGACGACCTCGCCGGTGAGCGCGCCCCGCGCGGCGAGCAGCTGGCCGGGCTCGACGGTGCCGAACCCGTGCCGCGCCAGGACCCGGACGACGCTGACGGGCGCCGCCGGGTCGTCTCCCCCGGCCAGGACCTCGCTCAGCTGAGTCACACCTCCAGGGTAGGGGAGCCCTCCGACAACGCGCCGTGTCCGGGGAAGATGGCCGGTGTGGTGGAGGGCGGCAGCGGGCGACCCAACCGTGTCGCCCCGGACTCGTCGACGCACGCCGTCGCCGACCGCGGCCTCTACTGGGGCAACCGGGGCCAGCTGCTGGACGCCCGGGGCGAGCCGGCGCGCCACCACCGGGGGCGCCTCTGGATCGTCTGCGTGCTCGAGTTCCACGGCCGGCACCGCACGCAGTGGCAGCCGAACCGGCTCACCGAGCTGTACTTCCTCGACGAGCCGCCCGCCCTCGCGGCCGGTCACCGACCCTGCGGCGAGTGCCGGTACCACGACTACCAGCGTTTTCGTCGGGCCTGGGAGACCGCGCACCCCGACGATCCCCGGGGCGCCCGGGAGATCGACCGCCGCCTGCACGCCGACCGGCTCGACGAGGACGGCGGGCAGCGCACGCACGCCGCGCCGCTCGCCGACCTCCCCGACGGGGTGGTGATCGCGCACGACGGCGGGTGGTGGCTCGTCCGCGGGGCGGCGCTGTACCCGTGGTCGTTCGCCGGGTACGGCTCCCCCGAGCCGCGATCGGGGTTCCCGGAGGCGGTCACCGTCCTCACCCCGCGCGCGACCGTCGACACGCTGCGCGCCGGGTACGAGCCGTGGGTCCACCCGTCGGCCGGGCCCTGATCGGGATCACACCGTGGTTCGGGCCGTGACCGGAGCTGCCGGTGTCCGCGACCGGGCGCCGCGGCGGGGCAGGTGGCGTCCCAGGCCGCGCGCCCGGAAGTAGGCGCGGCCCATCCGGCGGGCGAGGGGACCCGCGGTGGTCGCTCGGCGGGCGTTCTCGACCGACTCCCGGATCGCCCTGTAGCCCCAGTCCCGCATCTGCGCCTCGTAGGCGGCGATCGCGGGCACGAGTGGGGCACCGTCGCGGACGGCGACGATCTGGTCGGCGAGCGCGGCGGCGTCGCGCAGCGCGCTGTTGGCGCCGAGCCCGCCGACGGGGGGCATGTTGTGGACCGCGTCGCCGAGCACCGTGGCGGTCGTGCTGATCCAGGGTTCGACGAGGCGGGAGTGCCGGAACCGCATGACCCGGACGGACCCCGGGTCGGACTCCGTGATCAACCGACGCAGCGCGGGGTCCCAGCCGCGCACCATGTCGAGGGCGAGCGCCTGCAGCCCGGGGCCGTCCACGGCACCGTCGGGAAGGACGCGGTGGTCGGTGATGACGCTCCAGAGGACGTAGTCGTCGGTGTCGTCCAGCAGCCCGTCCTCGTCGAGGCCGCGGCCCGCGAGCCCGACCCCCGCCGCGATGGCGCTCATCAACGCGTCCCGGCCGGGGAAGGCGGAGGTGAACATCGAGGCGGGACCCGACTTCGGCATCACCAGCGTCATGCCGTCGCACAGGACCGCGGGCAGCCACCCTCGGGTCTCCTCGGTCAACGGCACCTGCGCCGCGATCCCGCCGGCGTCGGCGGGGACCCGCTCGGCGTCGGGGAGGTACTGGGCGCGGACGCGGGAGTTGGCCCCGTCGGCACCGACGAGCACGTCCGCCTCGAGCGGGCTGCCGTCGGCGAAGTGCGCGGTGATGGTGCCGTCCGCGGCGACGGTGTAGCGCTCGAACTCGGCCCCGAACTGGACGTGGTCCTCGAGGCCGGTGAGCAGCAGGGTGCGCAGGACCCGCCGGCTGACGCCGTACTGGCCGTCGGCGGGGTCAGGGGACCCGCCGGTCATGTCCTCACGGGTGAGGGTGAACAGCTCCCGCAGCTGCTCGGTCCGGAACGAGATGCCGCCCGGCGGGGTCGCGGAGGTCGCGACGAAGGCCTCCCACAGCGGCGTCGGGAGGCAGCGGTGCAGCGCCCGCGAACCGTCCGGGTTGATGTTCAGACGGTAGCCGTCGAGCCAGACGGCGGCGTCGGGGTTGCGCTCGGCGATCCGGACGTCAACGCCTCCGGCCGCGACGAGCGCCTGGGCGAGGGCGAGGCCCCCGACACCGGCGCCGACGACGAGGACGCGCAGGGGTGGGGTCATGACGGGGTCTCCCGGTCGGTGGGGGCGAGCGCGGCGGGCAGCTCGGCGATGACGCGGTCGTGCCAGGCGATCTCGGCCTCGATCCGCATCGTGGTGTGGATGAAGGTCAGCGGCTCGGTGCCGCGCATGTGCGGCGCGGCCTCGGCGTAGAGGAGTCGCCAGGCGTCGAGCTCCGCGACCAGCGCCGCCCGGCGGTTGGTGAAGGCGGTGACCAGCGCGTCGACGCCGAGGTCGGCGCTGTACTGCAGCCCGAGGTCGACCGGGTCGGGACGTAGCCGGACCTCGCGCAGGACGTCGCCGCGCAGCACGGCGAGCTCCTGGCGGCCGGTCTCGGTGATCGCGTAGACCGTGCGGGCCGGCATATTGCCCGCCCGCTCCGTGCGGACCGCCTCGATGATGCCCTCGTCGGCCATCCGGCCGAGGGCGGCGTAGAGCGAACCGACCTTGATGTCGGTCCAGAGCTCGGTGCGATTGGTCTGGGCCTCCCGCCGGATCTGGTGGCCGTGCATCGGTCCCAGCTCGGCCAGGGCCCCGAGGATGTACAGCCGCACGCTGCTCATGGCACGACCCAAGCACGAGTACTCGCCTCGTCACAAGACTTGAGTACTCGCGTTTGAGTAGGTACGCTCCGCGTTCGTGAGCACTTTCCCGTGTCATAGCGCGGGAGAGTGCTCACATGCCGTCAGGCGCCGACGAGCCGCGCCGCCAGGTAGCCCTCGAGCTGGTCGAGCGCCACGCGCTCCTGGGTCATCTCGTCACGGTGGCGGACCGTGGCCGCCTGGTCGTTCAGCGAGTCGAAGTCGACCGTGACGCAGAACGGCGTCCCGATCTCGTCCTGGCGCCGGTAGCGGCGGCCGATGGCCCCGGCGTCGTCGAAGTCGACGTTCCAGTTCCGGCGCAGCGTCGTCGCGACGTCGCGGGCGACCGGCGAGAGGTCGGCGTTGCGCGACAGCGGCAGGACGGCGGCCTTCACCGGGGACAGGCGCGGGTCGAGCTTGAGCACCGTGCGCTTGTCGACGCCGCCCTTCGCGTTCGGGGCCTCGTCCTCGGTGTAGGCCTCGAGCAGGAACGCCATCATCGGGCGCCCGACGCCGGCCGCGGGCTCGATGACGTAGGGCTTGTACCGGGAGTCGGTGGCCTGGTCGTAGTAGCTCAGGTCGACACCGCTGTGGTTCGAGTGCGTCGTGAGGTCGAAGTCGGTGCGGTTCGCGACGCCCTCGAGCTCGCCCCACTCCTGGCCCGCGTTGAACTGGAACCGGTACTCCACGTCCACGGTGCGCTTGGAGTAGTGGGAGAGCTTCTCCT
>JAICLN010000303.1 GCA_025925615.1 Actinomycetospora sp.
GAGGCCGGAGGCCACATGAGGACCGCGACCGCGAAATCGGTGACCGTCTCCCGTAGGGCCAGGATCTCCTCGGCGATCCCGGCGGGGTCGACCTCGTCGCGGTCGGCCGACTCCACCGCCGCGAGCACCAGCTCGTTGATCCCCCCGACGAGGGCCTGGGCGAGCGCCGGCGACAGCGGGCGGGCCCCGGAGCGCCCGGCGACCCCCGCGGCGGCCAGCGCGACGAGCTGCTCGGCGAACCGACGCAGCACCTCGCGGCGCGCGCGCCGGCCGGCCGGGCCCGTGGACCCCGGCTCGGTGAGCATCGCGCGGGTGAGCAGCGGGTGCTCGGCCATGGCGGCGAGGTAGGCGCCGGTCAGGCCCGCGATCTCCTCGCGCAATGACAGGCCCTGCCCGGCCGCGGAGGTCGCGGCCTGGGCGATCATGTGCAGCGGGCCCTCGGCGACGACGCGGTACGTCGCGAGCAGGCACTCCTCGCGGTCGGAGAAGTGCTGGTAGAAGGTCCGCTTGGAGACCCGGGCGCGGGCAACGACGTCGGTGACGGTCACGCCGGCGTAGCCCTGCTCGGCGAGCAGCTCGGCCATGGCGACCAGCAGGCGCTGGCGGTGGTCCGCCGGGGCCAGCGCGGCGCCGGCCCCCGTCCGGATCGCCGCCACGACCGGGGGCTCTTCGCCGCCCGCCGTGTGTGCGCTCACAGTCACTGGCTTATGGTACCACCTCGTACCATGCTCGGCGACGACTTCGGTACGTCGTCGTACCTTACTGGGAGGGCCCGGAGCATGACCACCGAGACCGCACGCCCCGCCCCCGTCGCCGGGGCCGACGCGGGCGTCCCGCACCTGTCCGTCGCCATCGTCGGCAACGGGTTCTCCGGGCTCGGCACCGCGATCCGCCTGCGCCAGGCCGGCGTCGAGGACTTCCTGGTCTTCGAACGGCACGGCGACGTCGGCGGCACCTGGCGCGACAACTCCTACCCGGGCTGCGCGTGCGACGTGCCGAGCCACCTCTACTCGTTCTCCTTCGCGCCGAACCCGGACTGGAGCCACTCCTTCTCCGCCCAGTCGGAGATCCACGCCTACCTCCAGCGGGTGTCGGCGGAGTACGGCATCGACCGCTTCACGCGGAACCACCACGAGGTCACCGAGGCCCGCTGGTCCGACGACGACCAGTATTGGCGGGTCACGACGACAGGTGGCACCTGGACCGCGGACGCCGTCGTCCTCGGCTCCGGCGCGCTCTCCGACCCGTCCTTCCCGGACGTGCCCGGCCTCGAGGACTTCGACGGCGAGGTGTTCCACTCCGCCACCTGGCGCCACGACCTCGACCTGCACGGCCGCCGCGTCGCGGTCATCGGCACCGGCGCCTCGGCGATCCAGTTCGTGCCGGAGATCGCGCCCCTCGTCGGGCACCTGACCGTCTTCCAGCGCACGCCCCCGTGGATCATGCCGCGCCGCGACCGCGCGTTCGCCGGCGTCGAGAAGTGGGCGTTCCGACGGTTCCCCGTGCTGCAGCGGGTGCTGCGCGAGGCGATCTACTGGGGCCGCGAGACCTTCGTGTTCGGGTTCAAGGACCCGGCGCGGATGGCGAAGGCCGCGAAGCTCGCCGAGCACCACATGCGCACGCAGGTCACCGACCCGGAGCTGCGAGAGAAGATCACGCCCGACTACTCCATGGGCTGCAAGCGGATCCTGCTCTCGAACACCTACCTGCCGGCGCTGGACCGCGAGAACGTCGACGTCGTCACCGACCGCATCACCGAGGTCCGCCCGCACGCGGTGGTCACCGAGGACGGGACGGAGCACGAGGTCGACACGATCATCGCCGGGACCGGCTTCGCGATCAGTGACCTGCCCATCAGCCACCGGGTGTTCGGCCGCGAGGGCCGCAGCCTCGCCGAGCACTGGGGCGACACGATGTTCGCGCACAACGGCACCATGATCGCGGGTTTCCCGAACCTGTTCACGCTGCTCGGGCCGAACACCGGCCTCGGGCACAACTCGGTCGTGTTCATGATCGAGTCCCAGATCAACCTCGTCATGGACGTGCTGCGGCGGCTGCGGACGTCGGCGGTGGGCGCGGTCGAGCCCCGTCAGGACGTCCAGGACCGCTTCGTCGCCGAGATGCAGCGCCTGACCGAGGGCACGGTGTGGGTCGACGGCGGGTGCAAGAGCTGGTACCTCGACGGCCACGGCCACAACTCGGCGCTCTGGCCCACGTTCACGATGCCGTTCCACCGGCGCCTGCGGCACATGAAGACCGACGAGTACGTCATCACCCCCGCGCACGCGCGGACCTGAGAGGAGCTCGGCCATGGCCTACGACATCACCGGCAAGGTCGTCCTCATCACCGGCGCCGCCCGCGGCATCGGCGAGGAGACCGCACGCCAGGCGGCCGCGAAGGGCGCCCGGGTCGCCCTGCTGGGCCTCGAGCCCGAGCGGCTCGAGCGCATCGCGGGCGAGCTGGGACCGCAGCACACCTGGGCCACCTGCGACGTCACCGACCAGGAGTCGCTGGACGCCGCGGTGAAGCACACCGTCGCCGAGCTCGGCGGCATCGACGTCGTCATCGCGAACGCGGGCATCGCCAACCAGGGCACCGTCGCCGAGAGCCCTGCCGACGTCGTCGCCCGCGTGATGGAGGTCAACCTCATCGGGGTGTCGCGGACGGTGTCGGCGACCGTCACGGAGGTCGCCAAGCGTCGCGGCTACTACCTGCTGGTCTCGTCGCTGGCCGCGTTCACCGCGCTGCCCGGGATGGCGGCCTACTGCGGGTCGAAGGCCGGCGTCGAGCACTACGGCAACGCGCTGCGCTTCGAGCTCGCCTACCGCGGCGTCGGCGTCGGCACCGCGCACATGGGGTGGATCGACACCGACCTCGTGCGCGACGTGAAGGCCGACTCGCCGACCTTCGAGGACACCCTCAAGAAGCTCCCCGGGCCGCTCGGGGCCATCAGCTCCGTCGAGAGCTGCGCGGCCGGGTTCCTCGAGGGCATCGCGAAGCGCAAGCGCCGGGTGTTCGTCCCGAAGTCGGTGGGCATCGTCGCCGCGCTGCGCCCGATCACCTTCTCCTGGCTCGGTGACCTGCCGATCCTCGCGCAGGCGAAGACGATGGTGCCCCAGCTCGAGGAGCAGTTCCGCAAGACCGGGCGGGCGTTCGGCGCGACGTCGGCCGGGATGGGGACGCGGAAGCCCTGACCCCCGGGAGCGAGCGGCACTCTCGCTGCTTCTGTGCGAGCGAGAGGGCCGTTCGCTCCGTCAGGAAAGCGCCATCCCGACGCCGAGGATGCGCTCACTGAACGAACCCTCACCGAAATTACGGGGCCCGCACAGCGCCGCTGCCACACTCGGGGTCGTGACCGCCGACCTCACGACCGGACCCGTCTTCACCGACGAGTACTGGGTCGACCCGTACGCCACCCTCGCGCGGCTGCGGGAGGTCGCGCCCGTCCGCGAGGTCGACCTCCCCGACGGCGGGAGCACCTGGCTCGTCACTCGCTACGACGACGTGCGCGCCGCGTTCACCGACCCCCGCCTGGCGAAGGACCCGCGCGCCCTGCTCCCGGAGGCCGAGCGACCGGTCGAGCCGCTGATCCCCGGTCCGACCGGGCGCATGCTGCTGCTCAACGACCCGCCGGTGCACACCCGGCTGCGCAAGCTCGTGGTGCAGGCGTTCACGGTGCGGCGGGTCGCCGCGCTGCGCCCGCGGATCTCCCAGATCGCGACGGCGCTGCTCGACGCGCTGCCGCCCGACGAGCCCGTCGACCTCGTCGCGACCTACGCGGTGCCGCTGCCGATGGCGGTCATCTGCGAGCTGCTCGGCGTCCCGCCGGTCGACCGCGAGGCGTTCGCGCAGTGGTCGAACACCATGATCGACGAGTCGCCCCAGGAGGCGAAGCAGCAGGCCTCGGCGAGCCTCGCCGCCTACCTGGGCGAGCTCGTGGACGCCAAGCGCGCCGAGCCCGACGACGGCCTGCTCTCCGGGCTCGTCGTCGCGTCCGACGACGGCGACCGGCTGACCGACGAGGAGATCGTCGGGATGGGCATGATCCTGCTCATCGCCGGCCACGAGACGACGGCGAACCTCGTCACCAACAGCGTCTTCGCCCTGCTGCGCGACCCGGACCTGCGCGCCCGCGCGATCGCCGCTCAGGGGTCGCTCGCGCCGCTGGTCGAGGAGTTCCTGCGGTGGGGCTCGCCGGTGGCCAACGCCCCGGTCCGCTTCGCCGCCGCCGATGTCGAGCTGGGCGGCGTCGTCATCCCGGCCGGCGCCACCGTGACGCTCTCGCTCGCCGCCGCGAACCGCGACCCGGCCCGCTTCGACGCCCCCGAACTGCACGACGCCGACCGCGATCCCTCCGGCCACCTCGCCTTCGGCCACGGGATCCACTTCTGCCTCGGGGCCTCGCTGGCCCGCCTGGAGGGCGAGGTCGCACTCGGGACGCTGCTCGACCGGTTCCCCGCGATCGAGCCCGCCGTCCCCCTCTCCGACGTCACCTACCGGCACAGCGTGCTCATCCACGCGCTCGCCTCCCTTCCCGTGCGGCTGCGTCCCTGACCTGGGGCGGGCCCTTAGGGTGTGCGCCCATGGGAGACCCGCGGTGGGTGCTGGCCGTCGACCACGGCACGACGACGACCACGGGGGCGACCGCCGACATCGACCCCGCCGACGGCTGGACGCGGGTCACGACGGTGCGCGTCGACGGAGAGACGACGGTGCCCTCCGTGGTGCTCTCCCGCGACGACGGGACCGTCCTCGCCGGCCGACCGGCCCTCGAGGCCGCGCACGCCGCGCCGCAGGCCGCGGTGCTGCGCGGGCGCTCCTACCTCGCGGCGGCGACCGGCGGGTCCGACGATGCGCTGCTCGCGACGTGGCCGCGCCCGACGACGGCGGTGAACGTCGCGACCGCGCTCGTCGCCCGTGTCCTGC
>JAICLN010000182.1 GCA_025925615.1 Actinomycetospora sp.
CACGCACCATCGCCTTGAACTCCTGGACGTGGGCGCCCGGCGACGGCGCGCCCGTCGGCCCGGGGCTCGCGTAGTCGAAGTGCGGCGCGAAGAAGGCGATCGTGTTGTAGCCCCAGTAGTTGCGCAGCCCGCGCTGGACCAGGGCGTCGTCGTGCACGAACTGGTGCACCGGCATCAGCTCGATCGCGGTGATCCCGAGCCGCTGCAGGTGCGAGATCGTCGCCGGGTGCGCCACCGCCGAGTAGGTGCCGCGCATCTCCTCTGGGATCTCGGGGTGCAGGTACGTCAGCCCCTTGACGTGGGCTTCGTAGACGACCGTCTCGTGGTACGGCGTGCGCGGCGGACGGTCCTCGTGCCAGTCGAAGAACGGGTTCACCACGACGGCCTTGGGCAGGTGCTGCGCCGAGTCGTCGTGGTTCACCTCGTCCGCGTCGTCGAAGTGGTAGCCGAACAGCGACTCGTCCCAGCCGTAGGTGGTGCCGAGCGAGCCGTCGACCGCCTTCGCGTAAGGGTCGATGAGCAGCTTGTGCGGGTTGCAGCGCATGCCCTGCTCGGGGTCGAACGGGCCGTCGACCCGGTAGCCGTAGAGCTGGCCGGGGACGATGCCGGGCAGGTAGCCGTGCCAGACGAAGCCGTCACGCTCGGGGAGCGGGATGCGGTGCTCCTCGCCGGCGGCATCGAACAGACAGAGGGTGACCGCGGACGCCACCTCGCTGAACAGCGCGAAGTTGGTCCCGGCGCCGTCGTACGTGGCGCCCAGGGGGTAGGACGTGCCCGGCCAGGGCTGCATCGATTCTCCTGTCATCAGTCCGGTCCAGCGGAATCACACGCTACCGGCCGACACCGACACGGCCCGGTCGTTAGGCTGCGCGCGTGGCGACGGTCTTCACCAAGATCATCAACGGCGACATCCCCGGACGGTTCGTGTGGGCCGACGACCAGGTGGTGGGGTTCCTCTCGATCAACCCGCTCGGGCCGGGGCACACTCTCGTGGTCCCGCGCGTCGAGGTTGACCAGTGGATCGACGCGCCAACCGGGCTCTTCGAGCACGCGATGTCGGTCGCCCGCACGATCGGCACGGTGGTCCGTGACGTGTGGCAACCCCCGCGGGTCGCGCTCATGATCGCCGGCTTCGAGGTGCCGCACCTGCACGTCCACGTCCATCCGGCCTGGGGCCTCGAGGCGTTCGACTTCTCCCGGGCCGCCACCGACCCCGACCCGGACGAGATGGACGACGCCGCGCGTCGCCTGCGGGAGGGCCTCACCGACGCCGGGCACGGCGCGTCGGTCCCGGCGAGCTGAGCGACCCCGTCGATGCAGCTGATCCTCGTCCGCCACGGTGAGCCGCTGGCGGTCAGTGGCCAGGCCGGCGGCGCCGACCCGGCACTCTCGCCCCAGGGCCACGAGCAGGGCGTCGCGCTCGCCGGGTGGGTCGCGGGCGCCGGGGGCGAGAAGGTCGTCGAGGTCGTGGCGTCCGGCATGCGCCGGGCGCTGGAGACGGCGGCCCCCGCGGCGCACGCCCTCGGGCTGGACGTCGTCGTCGACCCCGACCTGGCCGAGTTCGACGTCGGGCGCTCCTCCTACCGGCCGGTCCACGAGCGCGTCGGCTCCGACGACCCGGAGTGGCGGCGCATCAGCGAGGGGTGGTTCCCGGAGTTCGTCGACGCCGAGGCGTTCACGGCGCGGGTGCGGGGGGCCTTCGGGCGCATCGTCGAGCGCCATCGGGACGCCGGGCGCGAGTCGGTGCTCGTCGTCTGCCACGCCGGGGTGATCAACACCTACCTCACCGGCGAGCTCGGGATCGACCGCCCGCTGTACTTCCCGCTCGACCACGTCGGGCTGTCCCGGGTGCTGGTCTCGCGCAGCGGGCGCGTGCGGGTGCGCTCGGTCAACGAGACCGGCCACGCGGCGGGGTTGCTGTGACCCGGGCCGGGCGGGACAAGTCCCTGCCCCCGTCGGAACGGATGGTCGCGTTCACCGACGCCGCGGTGGCCATCGCGTTGACCCTGCTCGTGCTCCCGCTGGTCGACATCGTCCCGGAGGCCGCCCACTCCGGCGAGAACGCCGTCGAGCTGATCACGCACAACCTCGCCGCGATCGGCAGCTTCCTGCTGAGCTTCGCGGTGATCGCCCGGTTCTGGTCGGTGCACCACCGGCTCTTCGGCTACGACCACCGCCTGACGCCCGCGCTGGTGCAGCTCAACCTGCTGTGGGTGCTCACGATCGCGGTGCTGCCGTTCCCCACCGAGATGATCGCGTCGTTCGTGACCCGCGGCTACGTCGTCGCCGTCTACCTCGTGGTGCTGCTGGTCTGCAGTGCCTGCCTCAGCGTGATGACGATCATGATGCGCCGGACCGCGGTGCAGGACGGCGCCGCCAACGGCGTGCCCGAGGAGTTCGTCGTGGGCTCCCTCGCCTCCACGACCACGATGGTCGTCGCCCTGGCGGTCGAGCTGGCGTTCCCGGCGGTCGGCCCCTACGCCCTGTTCATCCTCCTCGCGGACCCGGTGTTCATGCCCCTGATCCGGCGCCTGCGCGGCGACCGCGCGGCCTCCCGGACCTGACGGTGTCCGAACCGCCCTCGACCGAGCAGCGCAGCCTCGCCCACTGGGCCGAGGAGGGCCGGGCGGGGATGGAGGCCTTCTACGCCCTGGCCCTCGAGGACTACCGCCGGATGGTGGCGGCCCGCGACTGGGCGGCCGATCGGCGCGGCCCCGCCGTCGCGGGCCGCGTCCGGGTCCTCGACGTCGCGTGCGGTAGCGGGAAGTTCCCGGCGGAGCTCAGCCGTCGGGGCCTGGCCGACGCCGTGGCCGGCACCCGGGTCGAGATCGATCTGCTCGACCCATCGCCGTTCTCGATCGCCGAGGCCCGCTCGGTCCTCGCGCCGCCCTTCTCGGTGGGCGCCGAGCACGAGGTCCGCATCCAGGACCTGCCCGCCGCCGTCGGCGGCTTCGACGTCGCCTGGGCGACACACGCCCTCTACGCCGTCCCGCCCGACGAGATCGGCGCCGGGATCGCCCGGATGGTCGCCGCGCAGCGCCCGGGCGGCTTCGGCGCGATCGTGCACGCCACGGCCGCGTCGCACTACCTGCGGTTCGCCGAGGCGTTCCGCGCCACCTTCGCCCCGGCCTCGGTGCCCTTCACCACCGCGGCCCAGGTGGCGGGGGCCCTCGCCGCGGCGGGGGTCACGCCGCAGGTCACGACGCTGCACTACGACGTCGGCCATCCCGACCGCGCAGTGATCGAGGGCTTCCTGCAGCGCTGCGTCTTCGACGACACGGTGTCCCTGCGACGGATGGAGGCCGAGGGGGCCGTCGGGGCGTACCTCGCGACCTGCGCGGGCGAGGAGGGATACCGCTTCAGCCAGGTCGTCGACGTGCTCACCTGGGAGAACGCCGCGTGAGGGTCGCGGACCCGTCCTGCAGCCCCTCAGGCGACCGTCACCTGCCCGCCGGTGACCCGCACGGCGCGCGGGGTCAGGCCGCGGGTCGCCGGTCCCTGCGCGACGCTCCCGTCGGCGACGTGGAACCGACTGCCGTGGCAGGGGCAGTTGATCGTGCCGTCGGCGACGGTGTCCACCGAGCAGCCCTGGTGGGGGCAGGTGGTGCCGAAGGCGGCGAACGTCCCGGCCACGGGCTGGGTGACGACGACACCGTGGTCGGCCAGCACCACCCCTCCTCCGACGGGGACGGCCGTGCCGGCGACGTTCGTGCCGCCGGGCGGGGCCGGAGCGGAGGCCGCGGGCGCCCCGGAGCCGTACTCCGCGCATGCCGCCGCACCGAGGACGGCCACACCGGCACAGCCCGCGAGGAGGACCGTGCGCCGTCCGGTCCCGGCCGGGGCGCAGGGGCGGGCCGACGGCGGGTCGGGTCGGGCGTCCGTCACAGGTGCACCCCTCGCGTCGTGAACAGCCAGAGGGCGGCGGTCAGCCACAGCGCCACCAGGGCCGAGAAGACGACCCCGCCGACGACCGGGAGCGTCCACCCCGGCACGTCGCGGCGGGGCAGGCTGAGCATCTTCGTGGCGAAGGCGCCGTAGAACAGGCAGCCCGCGAGCGAGTGCACGAGCACCCGCGGGCTGTCGTACCCGAACCCGAACACGTAGAGGCAGTGGACGACGACCGGCACCGTCACGAGCACCGCCAGCCGACCCGACCACCGGTGCAGGGTGGACACCCACGACGGGGACGCGTGGCCGATCCGGCCGTACATGTTCAGCGCGGAGACCAGCTGCACGACGGCGAGGAGGACCGCGACGGTCGTCAACCACGCCTTGACGTAGGCAGGCCCGGAGAACCCCGCGACGGAGACGGCGACGGTGCCCGGCTCGTGCAGGCGCCCGTACACCCCGAGCACCACCGCGAGGGCGAGGCCGCCGAGGACGGGGACAGCGAGGGCCGGGAGCGCCCCCCGCCCGGGAGACGTCACGCCGGGGAACGGGCCGACCGGCGCGGTGTCGGGATCGTCGTCGGTCGCCGGGGAGCCGGCGGGTCGCGGCTCGGTGTTGCTCATCCTCGCCCCTCCTCCCTCGTCCCGGGCGTTCACGACGCCGCGAGCACGTCGGTCGTGCCGTCCACCGGCACGACGCCTGCCGGCAGGGGACCCGCGACCGGCAGCGGTGGCGGTGGGGTGACCGCTCCGCTCCCGTCGTGGCTCAGGCCGACCTGCCCGGCGTCGCCGCGGACGATCCACCCGGTGGTGCGGCCCGACCCGCTCTGCCGGTAGACGCCGGACCGCGCATCGGTGGTGGGGGAGGCCGTGAAGGGTGCGTCCGCCCGCCCCGCGAGGTGGACGGTGCCCGTGAGCCGGTCGCCCTCGAGATGGCCGGTCAGGTGGTTGCCGTTGCGGCCGGTGGCGTCGAGGACGCCGGCCCCCGCGGGGCCCTGCAACCAGGCCTCCACGTGGTGCCCGTCGCAGACGTAGGCCTTCGCGTGGTCCCCGTCCACCGTCACCGCAACCGGGATGGTGGAGCCGTCCGAGACGACGTCGCCGACGTAGCGGACCCGTGGCGGGAAAGTGGTGGCCGCCGGGGCGGTGGTCGGCGGGGTGGCGGCCGCGGGTGCAGTGGCGGCGGCCTCCGCCGGAGGCGGCGCCGCGGCCGGGGGAGCGCTCGCCGGGGGCTGGACGGCCATGTCGACCGCGAGCAGGACGAGACCGAGCACCACCACGGCGGCGAGCGTCAGGTAGGGAGTGCGGAGCACGGTTCCTCCCGGGGTCGCCGGTGCCTGCGCGCCCATTGTTCGAGCGGGCGCCCTCCGCCACCTGAGTAATGGCTACTCGGTTCGGGCTCGGGAACTACTCGCCCGGGCCCACCACGCCCACGAGGACGGAGAAAAGCTCACAAAAGGGATGAAACGGGCGCATTCTGCGACACCATGAGCATTTTTGCGTAGTCGACTACGGTCGACCGCCACGCTCCCGGTACGCCACTGTGTTCCCGCAGTCCTTCGGTTCGGTCAGGACCGGCTCCCGGCTCGTCCGGGTCGAGCGTGTCGGTGCCCGGCCACTGCCCTGGAAGGAGCGGGATGGGTCGGCACTGGCCGTTCGTCGGCCGCGAGCGGGAGCTCGCGGCGGTGCGCAAGGCGCTCGACGACGGCCACCTCATCGGCGTCGTCCTCGTCGGACCGGCCGGCGTCGGCAAGACCCGGCTCGCCCGCGCCGTCGCCGACCGCGCCGAGGCCGCGGGTGCCGCGGTGCGGTGGGTCATGGCGACCCGCTCCGCGTCCGGCATCCCGCTCGGGGCGATGGGCCAGCTCCTCGCCTCGTGGGACGGCCCCGGTTCCCACTCCGCCCACCTCCTCCCGCACGCCGCGCGCCACCTCGTCGAGCAGGCCGGGGGCCGACGCCTCCTCCTGGCGGTCGACGACGCCCACCTGCTCGACGCGACCTCGGCGGCGCTGGTCCACCAGCTCGCCGTCACGGGCGCGGCCATCGTGGTGGTCACCGCACGGACCGGGGTGACGGTTCCCGACCCGATCTTCGCGCTCTGGAAGGAAGGCCTCGCCGAACGCATCGACATCCACGGCCTCGCGCGGGCGCAGTCGGACGATCTCGTGCGCCAGGTGCTCGGCGGACAGGTCGACGGGGCCACGCTGCACCACCTCTGGGAGCTCAGCCTCGGGAACATGCTGTTCCTGCGCGAGCTGGTGGAGGGCGGCCTCGCGAGCGGTGCCCTCGACGACGACGACGTCTGGCGGTGGAACGGACCGCTGGTGCCCTCGCCACGGTTGACCGAGCTCATCGACGCCCGCATGGGGTCCCTCGAGGCCGATGAACAGGCCGTCCTCGAGCTGCTGGCCTTCGGTGAGCCCCTCGGGGTGGACACCCCCGAGCGGATCGTGGACGCCGACGCCCTGGCCGCCGTGGAGCGCAAAGGGCTGATCGTCTCCGAGCGCCTCGACCGGCGGGTCGAGCTGCGGCTCGCCCACCCGTTGTACGGCGAGGTGCTGCGCCAGCGCACCTCCCCGCGCCGGGAGAAGACGATCTACCGGCAGCTGGCGGAGGCGCTCGAGGCCTCCGGTGTCCGTCGGTCCGGGGACCGGCTGCGGGCCGTGACGTGGCGGCTCGCCGCGGGCCTGCCCACCGACGCCGAGATGTTGCGGGTCGCGGCCGAGAGCACGATGAAGGTCGACTACGGCGCCGCCGAGCGGCTCGCCCGCGCAGCGGTCGAACAGGGCGGTGGGTACGCGGCCTCGGTGGTGCTCGGGCAGGTCCTGATCGGGCTGGGGCGTTCGGCGGAGGCGGAGGAGCTGTTCGCCGGGCTGTGGTTCCGCGAGGACGCCCCCGAGCGCCGCACCCAGCTGGCCGTCACGCGCGTGACCAACCTGTACTGGGGCCTGGGACGTCCGGCCCGGGCGACGACCGTGCTGCGCGACCTCGGTCCGGACCTGGCGTCGAGCACGCCGGAGCTCTCCGCGCTCGAGGCCGCGCTCTTCTCCCCGAGCGACGGCGCCAAGCAGGCGCTGGAGCTCGCCGAGAACGTCGACCACCCGGACGGCACCGTCGACGCGACCCGGCTGCAGGCCCTCGCCGTCGCGACCGCCGCCCTGCGACGGGCCGGCCGCTACGACGTGACCGCGCGCGTCGCCGCCCGGACCGAGGAGGCGATCCAGGCCTCGCCGTCCCCGCTCGTGCTCACGGCCGAGTGGGCCGCTCTGCAACTGGACACCGGCCGCTGCGAGGCCCACGTCTTCACGGGCCGCCTCGACGAGGCCGAGCGCCTCGCCCAGGAGGGGTACCGGCGCGCCGTCGCCGACGGGCACGCGACCGCGAAGGCGCTCTACGCGGGCTGGCTCGGTGTGACCGCGGGACTCCGGGGCACGATGCGCACCTCCCTGCGCTGGCTGCGCGACGCGACCGCCGGCCTGCGTCCGGACGAACTCCCGCTGCTCGCGGTGCTGTGGTGCGAGATCATCCAGTCCGCCGTGGCCGTCGGCGACCTCGAGCCCGTCCCCAACGCGACCCGGCAGCTGCAACGGGTGCTCAGCGAGGGCGGCAACGCCTACGCCCCCTGGGCCGGCCTGGCCCCGGTGTGGACGGCGGTCGCCGGTGGTCGGTTCGCGGAGGCGGAGCGGGCCTGCCTCGCCTGCGCGGACCACGCCGAGCGGGACGGATTGCTGCCGGCCCACCTCGTGGCGCTGCACCCCGCGGTCCGCCTGGGGACGCGGGTGCCCGTGGCGGCGCGGCTCGTGGCGGCGGCCGCCGACGCGGACGGTGCACTGGCCGTGGCTTTCATCGACCACGCGCGGGCCTTCGCCGCCGGTGACGCGGCCGAGCTGGACGGGGTGGCGGAGCGGTTCGCCGGACTCGGAACCATCCTCTTCGCCGCGGAGGCCGCGGCGCAGGCGAGCAACGTGCACCGAGCCCACGGTGGACGCGGCGCCGGGAACGCGAGCGCCCTGCGGGCCCGCCAATGGGCACAGAATTGCGAGGGCGCGCGCACTCCCGCAATCGCGGATCTCGATTCCGCGTCGGAACTGACGCGCCGCGAGCACGAGATCGCCGCCCTGGCGGCGTCCGGGATGACCAGCCGTGCGATCGCTGAGCAGCTCGTCGTCTCGGTGCGCACCGTCGACAACGTGTTGCACGTCGTCTACAACAAGCTCGGTCTGAGTGGGCGTCGAGACCTCGGGACCGTCGTGATCGGCGGGGTGCGGGGCCTCTCCGAGTAGTGCTCGTCGTGAGAATCGCAGAAGCCGAGTAGTCCGCTACTCAGGACTGCCCGCCCCCCAGCGCCAACACTTCTCCTCGGGACGACACATCGACCCGCCGCCCGGAGAAGCTCCGGTCGGTTGACCGCACCGCACCAGCGGGCGACGACCCCGGCCCGATCCGGGACGAAGGAGTGAACATGACCGAGCAGGACGGGCCCGTGAACGTCGACGGGCGCATCACCGACCAGCACAACGGCGGGACCGGTGGCGGCAGCGACATCAACCAGGCCGGCGACGTGTTCGCCGGTGGTGGCGGTGGCCCCCTCAACGTGGATGGTCGGATCGTCGACCAGCACAACGGCGGTGCCGGTGGCGGCA
>JAICLN010000061.1 GCA_025925615.1 Actinomycetospora sp.
CAGCCCGCCGACGTCGTCCGTGCGCACCTGAGCGAGCACGACCTGGAGTACACCGAACCGGCCGAGGGCGTGTTCAGCTTCGCGCTGCCGGGAGAACGCAAGCTGCAGACGGCCGTGCGTCTCGACGTCGGCCCGCACGCGCTGCTCGTGGAGGCGTTCGTCTGCCGGCGCCCCGACGAGAACCACGAGGGCGTCTACCGCTGGCTGCTGCAGCGCAACGCCCGCCTCTACGGCGTGCACTACACGCTCGACGACATGGGCGACATCCACCTGGTCGGCCGGATCGGGCTGCACGCGGTGACCGACGACGAGCTCGACCGCGTCCTCGGGCAGGTCCTCGAGGCCGCCGACGGCGACTTCAACGTCCTGCTCGAACTGGGCTTCGCGTCGTCGATCCGCCGCGAGTGGGCCTGGCGGGAGTCCCGCGGCGAGTCGCTGGCCAACCTGCGGGCGTTCGCGCACCTGGTGTCCGGTTCCGACGCCGGGTGACCGCTGTGCTGTCCGGGTGACGACGGCGGGTTGCTCCGTCCGGCCCAGCGGGTACGGGACGAGTACGTTGGCGTGATCGCGCGCACGGTCGCTCGGCCGGTGCGCCCACCCCCGGCCCACCCGAGGAGACCCCGCATGACCGTGCGCAGCCCCTACGCGGACATCGACATCCCCGACGTCGGGCTGCCCGAGTTCCTGTTCTCCGACCTCTCCGGGCACGAGGACTCCGTGGCCGTCATCGACGGCCCGAGCGGGCGCGAGATGACCTTCGCCGAGCTGGCGAACGGCGTCGACCGCTTCGCCGCGGCCCTCGGCGAGCGCGGGCTGGGCAAGGGCGACGTCATCGCCCTCTTCGCCCCGAACACGCCGTACTACCCGATCGTCTTCCACGGCGGCCTCGCCGCCGGCGTCGCCGTCTCGACGGTGAACGCGCTCTACACGCCCGACGAGCTCGCCTTCCAGCTCCGCGACTCCGGCGCGAAGGTCCTCGTGACGGTCTCGGCGTTCCTCGACCGCGCCCGCGCCGCGCTGCGTGAGGAGGGCCTCGCCGTCACCGAGGTCGTCCTGCTCGACGACGCCCGCGACGAGGCCTCCACGCCGATGCCGGAGAACACGCTCGCCGACCTGTTGACGACGACGGCGGAGCGTCCGTCCGTCTCGATCACGGGCGACGACGTGGCGGCGCTGCCGTACTCGTCGGGCACCACGGGTCGCGCGAAGGGCGTCGTCCTGACCCATCGCAACCTCGTCGCGAACCTGCTGCAGGTCCAGGCGATGGGGACGCACGTGACGTCCTCGACGAAGATCCTCGCGGTCCTGCCGTTCTTCCACATCTACGGCATGACCTGCATGATGAACCAGGGGATCCATGCGCGGGCGACCGTCGTGACGATGCCGAAGTTCGACCTCTCGGAGTTCCTGCGGATCATCTCGGAGTACCGGGTCGACCGCGTCTACGTCGCCCCGCCGATCGCGGTGGCGCTGGCGAAGCACCCGATGGTCGAGGAGTACGACATCGACTGCGTGGACATCGTCTTCTCGGGTGCCGCGGCGCTCGACGCGGACCTCGGCCACGCCATGGGCGAGCGGCTGAACTGCACGGTGCTGCAGGGCTACGGGATGACGGAGCTCTCGCCGGTCAGCCACTGCATGCCCGACGACCGGCCCGACATGGACCTCGGCTCGATCGGCGTCGCCGTGCCGAACGTCGAGTGCAAGCTGGTCGACCCGGAGACCGGTGAGGAGGGCACCCGCGGCGAGCTGTGGGTGAAGGGCCCGAATGTGATGCGCGAGTACCTCAACAACGCCGAGGCGACGTCCTCGACGCTGGACGAGGACGGCTTCCTGCACACCGGCGACGTCGCGACCGTGACCGACGAGGGGATCTTCCACATCGTCGACCGCGTCAAGGAGCTCATCAAGTACAAGGGCTACCAGGTGCCGCCGGCCGAGCTCGAGGCGCTGCTGCTGACCAACGACTCGATCGCCGACGCCGCCGTCATCGGGGTCAAGGACTCCGACGGCGAGGAGATCCCGAAGGCCTTCGTCGTGAAGCAGGAGGGCGCGGACATCTCGGAGGACGACGTCATGTCGTTCGTCGCCGAGCGGATCGCGCCGCACAAGAAGGTGCGGGTCGTCGAGTTCATCGACCAGATCCCGAAGTCCGGGGCCGGCAAGATCCTGCGCAAGGACCTCCGCGCCCGCGAACAGGCCCCCGCCTAGAGGCACTGACCCGCAGTTTCGGGCCTCTCACCTGCGATGACGCCGCGCAACCGTCGTCGAGCACGCTCGGTCGAAGCTGCGATCGCCGCGTGACCATTCGAGTTGATGGCGGCCTTCGGCGACAGCTTCGTACACCCACCAGCCGGTGAGGTCCTCCCCGCGGTAGGCCTGCTTGCCGTGCTGCTCGGGCGCCGCACTCTACGGCGTCGTCGGCGCCCTGGTGGCCATCGCCGCCGCCGCCCCACTGCTCGTCCGCGAGGTCCTCTTCCGTCGCCTCGACCACACCTGACGAGCTGCGAGACGAAGTCGCCCCAGAGGCCAACGACGATTCCTGTCTCGCCGGTCCTGGGACCCGGAGTCAACGAGATCGAGGGCGAGGCGACCACCTCGACCATGGCTGTGGGTCACCCCTCCCGTCGACGTCGTGTCACGGAACGAGGCTGCGGGGCTCATCGTCGGTGCGGAGTCGGGGGCTGGGGAGTCGGTGGGCGGGTCAGAGGTAGTGGGCGTCGCTGTTGGGTTCGTCGCGGCGGGACATGGTGGGGGACCTGGCGGGGGTGGGCTCGTCGAGTCCGGGTGGGGGAAACAGCTGGAACCGGAAGTCGATCGCGCCGCGTCCGGGGGTGGAGGACTCGTCGGTCTGATGGGTGGTGATCAGCCCGGCGGTGTCGGCGGGGTGCAGGGCGGCCAACAGCGCGGCCAGCCGGGCGGGGGCGCCCCCGGGGGGTTGGTCCGTCTGGATCAGGGTGCGGTGGGACGCGGTGAGCGTCCAGGTCTGGGCGCTCCCGGCTCCGTGGTTGGTGGCGGTGACGACGTCAAGCAGCCAGTGCGCGGGTTTGCCGGCGAACGGCGCGGTTTTGTGCGCCAGGACCTCGACGACGTGATCGGCGCGGACCAGCCCATGGTCGAGGGTCTCGATCCACACTCGCTCGAGCCCCACCCCGGGCCCCCTTTCCCCGTGCCCTTGCTTGGTGCTGTTCGTACTGGCGTGGTGGTGTCGTTCGGCTCGCGCACAGCCGGGGGCGGCCCCGGGGTCCACCGGTCCGGGGCCCGCCCGGGAACCGACCCAGATTTGAGGTGGAGCGCGGCGTGCCGCCGCTTGGGTGGTCGGTCCGGTCGGGCCCGGGCTGGCGCTGTGGTGCTCCCCGGGGTCGCCCTGCTTGGCTGTCAGACCTTGCTCAGAGAGGTTTCCTGCGATTGCCTCACCTCCTTCGCGTCATCGACATGGTGTGCGCGATCAGGGCCCCGGAGGGGAGCGGGGCCATGGGCGGAGTCGTCGGCGACCCCCACGCGGGTTGCTGGTGCGCGCGGGACGGGGCCGCCCGCCGCGGTCGGTGGGGGCCGGGCTGCGGGACTCGACGCGGCGGGTACGGGTCGCCGCTCGGGGCGGCACCGGCGCGGGCGTGCCCTCACCGTCGGCGGGCGGGTATTCGGTGAGCATCAGCGCGACGAACTCGGCGTCGAACACCACCTGGTCGGGCTCGGGCTGCTCGAGCAGCCGGGCCGACTCGGGGGCTGGTTCGCTGCCGCGGCCGGAACCTCCGCGGGACGTGATGGCACGGGCCGCCGCGGAGCGTGCTGGTTGATCAGTGCCGACGTGGTCGGCCACCGGGACCTCGAGCGCGTCGAGCGCGGACGCCATCGCTGAACACCTCCTCCGGTCATGATCACACCGGTTGCAGCGTCCCTCTTGCTGTGACCCAGCGAACTGGATACCTCCAACTGTAGCTAGAGGTTTTCGACGGTGTCAACCGCCGGATTTCCGCCGTCGGGCTCATGTTCAGGGGTCGGTGAACACGAAGTGCAGCGAGTCGGGGTCCTCGCCGGGCCAGGCTTCGAGGCGGTGGCGGTCGACGGCGCCGGCGAGCTCGCGACCCACGCGCACCACCACACCGTCGGCGGCGGCGAGCTGATCCCCCGGGCGGTGGGTGGTGTCGTGCACGAGCGTCACCGCGAGCGGCTGCCCGCTGCCGAGAACGTGCACCCGCACGCTCGGCGAGGCCCCGGCGGCGGCGCAGCGCTCGCGGATGGCGCGGGTGGCCTGCTCGCTCACAGTGATCACGTGTTCCTCCGGCATGGTCATCGCTGCTGCCGGTCGTCCCTTTCAGTGTGAAAGGCCGCCGGTGGTGTCGGCCGCGTCGTCGGGCCGCGGACGACGCGTGGCTGGTCGCGTTCATGGCGGGCGATGTCGCGTTCGTGGCGGGCCTGGTCACGCTCGGCGGTGGTGTGGGCGTGGCGGGCGCGCTCGGCGGCCAGGTCGGCGCGCAGATCGAGGATCTCCGCAGCGCCGGCCAGGGTGTGCCCGTGCTCGGCCATCTCGCGCAGCGCGGCCACACGGTCGAGCTGGTTGCGCGAGTACCGCCGGTGCCCGCCGGCCGACCGGGCCGGACGCAGCAGTCCCGCCGCATCCAGGCTGCGTAGAAACGCCGGCGCCACCTCAAGCAGCTCCGCGGCCTGCCCCATCCCGAAGGTCGGGTAATCAGGATCGTCCAGGCGTTCCAACGCCATCGCATCGTCCTGCTTCCCTCGGCCCGGGCCTGGGCCCCCGAACACGCCGAACGGGGCGGGTTCGCCAGCGACCCGCCCCGCCCGGCTCTCCTGAAAGGCTTGCCGTCAGCCGTCGGTGGCGGACTGGTCCTGCCCGGTCCCAGAGTCCTGGCCGCCCTCGATGATGTGCGGGGTCCCGGCGTGCTCCACGCTGATCTGGCGGGGCTTGGCCCGCTCGACGATCGGGATGGTCAAACTGAGCACCCCGTCGACGTAGGCGGCGTGCAACTTGTCTCGGTCGAGCTCCGGGCCCAGCGACAGCCGCCGGCTGAACCGCCCCCGAGGCCGCTCGGCGATCACCCAGTCCCCGGCTTCCGCCGCGGCGGTGCGCTCCGCGGACACCGTCAGGGTGTTCCCGTCGATGGAGACGTCGATCGAGCCGGGGTCGACCCCGGGCACATCGAAGCTGGCCACGAAGTGGTCCTCGGCCCGGTAGAGGTCCATCGGCATCCCCGAGCCAGCCTGTCCTCGCCGTCCGGTCACCCGGTCCAGCGAGCGGAACGCGTCGAACGGGTCGTAGTTGAGCAGCACGATCAGTCACTCCCCTCATCACCGCACTGCCACGGCGTCAACTGATCAGATAGTTGTAGGCCGTGCTGTAGATTTTGTCAAACCCGCTGTGCGCACAATCGGCGCTCGGGAAGTCGAGCGAGCCCCGACGCGGCCTGCGCGGGCCGCTGGACCGCGGACACTCCCCGGGTTGGTGTCGGAAGCTCACTTCGGATCTAAGTTCGGGCCCCGCACGTCCGGCCTCTTGTCCTCCGGCGGCCGTCGCCACCCGGCGGACAGGCAGGAGTGCCGTTCCACTCCAGGTCGTGGCGTCCCACCCAGTCTCGAGCCCGAGCGGCGCGGGTCCACCGGCCGGGCCTTCGGCGACGGCGTCCTGTGCGAGCTGTCGAACCCGAAGACGTTGATCGTGTTGACCTGCCTCATCCCGCCGTTCGTGCCTGAGGGCGGCGGGCCGGTCGATCTGGCCGTGTTCGGGTTCCTGTTCGCGACCACCGGACTGCTCGTCTGTCTCGTCTACGCGGCAGTGCTCGGCACCACCGAACGGGCCATCCGCCGACCTCGGCTCGCGCACCTTCTGATGCGCGGCAGCGCGGGGTGCTGGTCGTGTTCGGCGGAGCCCTGGCCGTCGAAGGTCTCCGGGAGGCCGGAGCCCGACGGGGGCTGTGGTCCGCGCGGACGACGGGCAGGCTGTAGCCCGTGCCGAGTCTGCGTCTTCTCCGTGACCTCGCTTGGGCCGCCCTCGGCCTCGGCGGCGCCCTCGCCGGCATGCGGGCGGTCGAGGCGCTGCGCCCCGAGGTCATCGAGGAGGACGTCAGCGCGCCAGACAGCCAGGCTTTCCTCCGCCAGCTGCCGCGGGCCTATGTAATGTCCGCCGCGTCGATCCTGGCCAGCCCGCTCCTCGGTGCCGACGCGGTGCGCCTCCCGGCGGTCTGCGGGCCGCTGGGGCTCGGCGTCCAGCTCGGCAGCGTCAGCCTCCGGATCTGGGCGATGCGCGAGCTGCGCGGGCACTACGCCCGCGGTCTACGCGTCGTCGACGAGCAGCCCGTGGTCCGGACCGGCCCCTACCGCTTCGTGCGCCACCCCGGATACGTCGGCGGGCTCCTGATCTGGGTCGGCGCGGCCCTCAGCGCCCGGAACCTGACGGCGGTGGCACTGACCACCACGGCGATCGGCACGGCCTACCGGTACCGCATGGACGCCGAGGAGACGCTGCTGAGACGGGACCTGCCCGGGTACGCCGACTACGCCGCGACCACCCGCCGCCTGGTGCCGCTCCCGCGCTAGCGACCGAACTGTCCCGGCGCCACGACGCGAACGGCCCCGGCAGCGAGCCGGCGTTCTTCCGCATCGCTCGGGTGCGGCACTGCGGCGCGAGGACGTCGGCGGGCAACCGCGTCACCGTGACGCGGTCGCGTCGACCCGAATTGTTGTGCTGCGACGCCCGCGTGACCTCGCCGTGTCGCTCAGCAGGGTGGTGAAGGTCGGCGCGGGCGCCGCGGAGTCCGTAACGAGATCGTGCCCCTCGGCGAGATCGGCGTGAGACACGCACGAGATCGGGGGCTCCGGACATGACTCAGCACCTCGCCCAGCGCCACCAGCGCAGCGACATCCACGACGACGCGGTCCTCACGCTCCCGATCCAGGGACTGCCCGTTCAGCACCCGTCGGGCTCGGTCGCGGCGCAGCCACCGGCGCCGCAGGCGAACGGCACGGTCATCGCCGGCGTCGTGCTCGGCGTCGTCGCCCTGATCGTGTGCGCTCTGTACGCGGGGGTGTTCACCAGCGCCGCGGCGCAGACCACCGCCGTGCACCAGGTGACGTACGAGGTCACGACGGCGAAGGGCAGCAAGATCGCGGCGACCTACAGCCGGTCGCAGCACGACGGCCTGGCCTCGGCGACCGTCTCCGGCTCCCCCGCGCCGTGGAGCGCGAACGCCCAGGTGTCCGGGGTGATGGGCCCGACGCTGACCGCCTCGCTCAGCCCGGACCCGCGCCACGCGGAGCGCTCCGACACCATCACCTGCACGATCGTCGAGGACGGCGTCCAGGTCGCGCAGAACTCGGCCTCCGGCACCGACGCCATGGTGACCTGCACGAAGTAGCAGGGGGGAGCACACGGCGCGAGGTCCTGCGGTCCGTGACCTTGGGTCGGGCGGCGATCGGGTAGCCGGAGCAGGTGTCGTCAGAGGACCCGTCCGGCTTCGTGCCTCCCCCGGGCACGGACCCGGACCGACGCCGACCCAAGCTGAGCTTCGAGCTGCTCGGGTGTGCGTGGAACGGGCACGCGCTGGTCGGGACGGACGCGGCGACCGTCGGTGAGCAGGACGCGCTCGTGGTCCGGTCGGTCGACGCCGGCCGGCGTCTGCACCGGTGCCTGCGCTGCGACGCCTGGACGATGCTGCCGACCCCTTCGGAGCCGTCGCGCGAGACCCCGGAGGGGCGCGACGAGATCGTCCTCCCCGACCGGGGACGTCCCCTCAAGAGCCGCTACGTCCTGCGGCTCATCGCGCTGACCAGGGCCTTCAACGTGCTCGTGCTGCTCCTGGTGCTCGGCGGCGCGATCGCCGTGCTGGTCAACCAGGTCTCGCTGCGCGACGACCTCGTCGCGAACGCGACCTCGCTCCAGACGGTCTTCGGCGGTCAGGTGATCGGCCAGGTGCAGAGCCTGCTCTCCGGTGGGGCGGGCCCGCTGTGGCTCGTCGCGATCGGGGTGTTCGTGCTCCTCGCACTGGAGACGGCCGAGGGTGTCGGTCTCTGGCGGGCGACCCGGTGGGGCGAGTACCTGACCTTCGTCATGACCACCCTCCTGCTGGTGCCCCAAGCCTTCGAGCTCACCAGCTCGACGAGCCCCGGCACGATCATCGGGATGGTCGTGAACCTCGCGGTCGTGCTCTACCTGCTCATCTCCAAGCGCCTGTTCGGCCTCCGGGGCGGGGCTCCAGCGATCTCCGCCGAGCGGGAGCACGACATCAGCTGGGCCGCGCTGGCCCGCCACCTCCCCGGGTGCTCCGACGTCCGCGGGGGCGCCTCCGCCTGACCGCCTTCCCCGGACGACTCCACTGCGTGTCTCCCACGGTGGCGCAGCGCGTCCGGCGAGGGCGTGGCGCCCGTCACGGGTATGCGTCGACCATGGCGCGCAAGTACACCGACGTGCAGGCGACCCGCGACATCCGGCGAGCCGAGGAGCTCGTCGCCCGGCAGCAGGGCCGTGAACCCACCGACGACGCCCGGGCGGTCCGCGACCGGGCGGACAGCGCAGGGGTGTCGCTCCATGCGGCAGCACTGGCCGTCCTCGCGAGCGACCCGGTCATCCCCCGGCAGGCGACGGTGCGCGACCGACCCGCGACGACCGGTCCCGCGCGGGTGCTCGACGCCCTCGGGATGGAACGCCTCTGTGTGGCCGCCCGCTCCGTCCTCCAGCGGATGCCGGACCTGTCCGGTGCCGCGGAGACGGACCCCGCCGGGCTGACCAGCCACACCGAGGTGCTCGCCGACCTCGACCGCGTCGTCGCCCTGCCGCCCGCAGAGGTGACCGCCCACGCCACCGTCGTGCGGGACACGCTCGCCGCGATCGGGAGCGAGCAGTCCCTCGCCATCGCCGTGTGGTTCGACGACGTGCTGGGCCGCGAGGCCGCCGCCCCGGCGCCCGCGCCGGCCGGACCGTGAGCGGCTCGAGGGTATTGTCCGTAAAACGAGGTGGGTGGCCGGTTGACGAATCGGCTGGGGAGTGGGACCGTCGGAGCGGCGCGCGTGTGTCCCCCGCAGGCGCTCCAGGGCCGGCCAACGCCCCGTTGGCTGGTCCAGGTGGCTCCGCCGGCCTCCACTCCCCCCTGAGGTCGACGGGGTCACCGACCACCGTGGGGTCGAGGAGCGTGCGTGCACCACCTCGCCCTGCTCTACCGCCTCCAGGACGAGTGGCTCCGCCGCGACCTCGGCCTGCTCTGCGGTGTCTACGAAGAGCTGGCGGCGCGGCAGCCGTGCTGGTTGACCTGCGAGTCGTTCGAGTTCGCCGACGACCTGTGCCTGCGCCTGTTCCTGCTCGACGGGGACCTCGAGCGCTCGCGCGCCCAGCTCCGGCTCCTGCACACCTACTGGGCCTCGCTCCCCGAGCGCTGCGCGGGCGACCCGCAGGTCGCGACCATGACCCGGGCCGATGTCGACCGGATGCCCACCACGCGGGTCGCATTCTGGAATCCCTACCGGCGCTCGTGGGTGCTGCCCGGGAGCCGGCCGTCGGTGGGCTCCGGCCGGCGGCGGCCGCGCTGACATCGGTCGGGCTGACGTCGTCCGCGCTAACGTCGCCCGCGTGACCAGCGAGGACCCCGTCGCCGCTCCCGGGCCCCTGGAGATCGGCGTGTTCGTCGCCGAGCTCGCCCTGCTCGCGGCGCTCGTCTACGTCGGGATCGTGCTGCCCGGCTCGCTCGCCGGGCGCATCGTGCTGACGGTCGTGCTGCTCATCGTCTTCGTCGTCGTGTGGGGCCGCTGGCTCGCCCCGAGGGCGCCGCGGCGGCTCGCACCGCGCGTCGGCCTGGTGGCCAAGATCGTCGTCTTCGCGATCGGCGCCGGGCTGCTCGCGTGGGCCGGTCCCGTCGTCGCGGGGATCGTCTTCCTCGTCGTCACCGAGGCCGTGGTCGTTGCCGCCGAGCTGCGTCGCCGTCCGCTCCGCTGAGCGACGATGGACAGGTGATCGACCCGGAGGCGACGGAGACGGCGGTGCTCGCGCTGGTGCCGGCGGCCGAGCCCGTCGTCGGGGTGCACCGTCGGCGCCTCGACCCCACGACGGCGGCCGGGGTCCCGGCGCACGTCACGGTCCTCTACCCGTTCGTGGCTCCGGCCTCGGTCACGACGGCGACGGTGGCCGCCCTGCGGGAGGCCGTGGCACCGGTGGTGCCGTTCGCGTGCACGTTCGCGGAGACGGGGTGGTTCGGGAAGGACCTGCTGTGGCTCGCGCCGTCGGCCTCGGTGTCCTTCGGTGACCTGACGGCGCGGGTGTGCCGGGCATTCCCCGAGCAGGTGCCTTACGGCGGCGAGCACGGGCCGCATCCGCACCTGACGATCGGGTACCGCCGCCACGCGTCGCTGGAGGCGCTGCGGGCCGCGGACGCCGAGGTCCGGGCCCGTCTGCCGGTCGTCGGGCACGTGGACCGGCTGCACCTGATGGCCGGGAGCCGCGCGGCGGACTCGTGGCGGGTGGTGGCGGAGCTCCCGCTGCGGGGCGCCTAGCGTCGGTGGCGATGGACCTCGACCTGCTCGACCTCACCGCCGACTGCGGCCGCTGCTCCGGGCTGTGCTGCGTCGCGCCCGCGTTCGCGCGCTCGACGGACTTCGCGCTGGACAAACCCGCGGAGACGCCGTGCCCGAACCTGCGGGTCTCGGTGCCGGGCCGGTCCGCGCCGTGCGGGATCCACGAGTCGCTCGCGGAGCGCGGCTTCCCGGGGTGCATCGCGTTCGACTGCTTCGGCGCCGGCCAGCGGGTCAGCGCCGACTGGCGGGACGGCCCGGCCGCCGCCCGCGAGGCGTTCGACTCCTTCGCCGTCCTGCGGGGGCTGCACGAGATCCTCTGGTACCTGACCGAGCCGCTGGACGACGCGCCGACCGCGTTGCGCGAGGAGGTCGCGGCGGCGGCGGCGCGGGTGGCGGGCCTGGCCGAGGGTGCCCTGGTCGGGGTCGGGGTCGGGGTCGGGGTCGGGGTCGGGGCGGTGCGGGTCGAGGTCGGGCCGCTGCTCGGCCGGGTGAGCGAGACCGTGCGCGGGGCGTCGGGACCGGGGCACGCGCGGGCGGACCTCGTCGGACGGGACCTGCGCAGCGGGCTGGCCTCGCGGCGGGCGCTGGCGGGGACGACCCTGCGGGGCGCGCTGCTCATGGGCGCCGACCTGCGGGGCGTGGACCTCGGGCGCGCCGACCTGCTCGGCGCCGACCTGCGGGGCGCGGACCTACGGGGCGCCGGGTTGGGCCGGACCCTCTTCCTCACCGGGCCGCAGGTGGCCGCGGCGCGCGGGGACGCGACGACGGCGCTGCCGGAGCGGGTGCCTCGTCCGTCGGGGTGGGGGTCGGCCTGATTCGGATGCCAGCGAAGCCCTATCGGCGTGCTCCCCTGACTGCTGGCACCCAACGGCAGGAAAGCCACGTCGTCGTCGGGGGGCCCGGTTAGCGTGCGCGCCATGGCGGACGAGGACGACCAGCACGGGCTCGGTCTCGACGAGGTGCTCGCGGCGCTGCGCCACGACCTCCTCGCGGCCCAGCGCTCCAGCGGTGAGGAGAACGCCGGGCTCGCGGTGCGTGAGGTGCAGATCGAGCTCTCGGTCGAGGTGACCCGGCACGTCGACGCGAGGGGCGAGATCGGCGCGAAGTGGTTCGTGCTCTCCGGCTCGGCGTCGGGCGGCGGGAGCCGGGACCGCTCGAGCACGAACCGGGTCACCCTGACGCTCGGGCCGGTGGCGCCGGAGGGGTCCCCGACGACGGCGGGTGGTCCGGTAGCCGGGTCCGACATCTCGCCGGGGGTCATTCCCCGGGCGGTCGCGGAGAACGTCGAGCGCTCCTGAGCCCTCGCTGCGACGACGGGGCTTTCCTGCCACTGGGTCGGCAAGCGATGCAGTCGAGCACGCCGATAGGGACGCTTCGCTGGCACTTCGCTGACGCTTCAGGCCCGGCCGCGGCGCCCCGTCCGGTAGTGGCCCGGCGAGGGCAGGTGGATCTCGCGGCGCTCGCCGTGGTCGGGGCCGATACGGTGTGCGATCCGGCCGCCGTGCAGCGCGACGAGCCCGGAGAGCAGCGGCTCGTGGTGGGTCGAGGCGGTGGAGTCGAGGAGGGCCTCGCCGACGACGTCCGGGCGCCCCGCCGCCCGCGCGGCCCGGTCGACGGCCTCGACCACCCAGACGTACTCGGGCATCGGGGTCAGCCGGTAGAGCCGGGCCAGCTCGGGGTCGACGCGGTCGGTCAGGTGCTCGAGCCACTCGTCGCTGCGGGTGACGTACGTGCGCCATGTCAGCTCGTCGGCCGCCGCGGCCCGGGCGATCGGCTCGTCGGCGTCGGCCTGCCCGACGTACCCGCGGAACCAGTGCTCCCCGGCGGCCTCGGCGCGCTCGGCGGTCACGTAGACCTCGGGCAGCAGCGGCAGGATCGCGGCCTGCCAGGGGCGGTGCGGGGCGTCGACCTCGTCGAACGGGTCGGGCACCTCGAGGTAGGGACCCCGGGCGTCGTCGTGCCGCCACAGCCGCACGCCCGCCCCGGACTCGGGCGACACCCGCCGGTAGCCCACGACGACCCACGCGTGCGCCTGCGAGATGACGATCGGCGGGGCCTGGCTGTTCACGTAGCGGCAGAGGATGCCGCCGAGCGTCAGCATGCCGGCGTCGTCGTCCTCGGCCCGGCTCTGCGGGAGGCGCACGAGGCCGGGGGAGAGGCCGAGGGTCGTCGCGCCGGCCATCATCTGCTGCACCGAGAGGCCCTCGCTGGGGACCTGCCGCCCGACGATGACCCCGCCCAGGGCCGCGTCGTGCACCTCCGCGGTGAGCCGGCGCGGGATCCCGTGGGCGAGGTGGGCGTGGCGGAGCACCATCCACAGCGTCGCATGGGCGCAGCGCAGGTACTCGGCGTCCTGCGAGAGGAACGGCATCGCGCGGACCTCGAGCGGCGTCCCGAACAGCGAGAGCCGCTCGGTGGCCTCGCAGCGCACCCCGCCGTCGAGACCCGGCGGCGGCGTGATCATGGTGCGGCCGACCGGCGTCGCGGGCAGCGGGCGCATCACCGCGTAGCCGCGGTAGGCGGCCGGGTCGAGCCGTGTGAGGTCCGCCGGGTCGACGTCGTCGGTGAAGAGGTGCCAGCGGTGGGTCACCGACGGGTGCCGGCGGAACAGCCGGCCGTGGAAAGCAGCGTGCTCGCTGTGCCAGTCCGGGTCGAGGTGGCGCTGCTCGACCACCAGCGAGCGCACGCCGTGCTCGCGGGCCAGGGCGACGACGCGCTCGAGCGGCGCCGAGGACGACCCGCCGGCGTAGAAGTCGACGAGCTGCTCCCACGCGCCGTCGACGGTGACGTCGTACACGGCCGCCGCCGCGTCGTCCGGGGACCAGGCGAGGAACGGCCAGTCGTTCACCCGGCAAGCACTACCACGGGGGCCCGACGGTGATCAGCGCAGCCGGATGCCGTCGCTCTCGTACTCGGCGCGCAGCTCGGCGTCGCGCACCCGGTCCAGCGTGGCGCGGAAGGCCTTCTGCTCTTCGGGGCGGTGGAGCCCGAGCCGCTCGGCGAGGTCGCCCGCAGGCTCGCCCGGCTCGACGACCGTGCGCTTCCCGGCGATGGCCATGTCCGCCTCCCAGGGGGCTCGACAGCACCCGATCCTACGCCGGGACGGGCACCCGGGCCGTCTCCTCGACGGGGGCGGGCGCGGGTCGGTGGCCGCCGGGGGCGAGGACGACGCAGGCCGTGGCGGCCAGGG
>JAICLN010000365.1 GCA_025925615.1 Actinomycetospora sp.
ATCGGCGTGCTGAATTGGATCCCGTGTCTGCGATGCGACACCGCTGACATCCCGCCGGAGCGCGACCGCGGTGTGCCCGGCGAGCACGGTGACCTCGCCCGGCAGCGCCGCGAGCAGGGCGCGCTCGACCTCGGCGCCGGTGGCGTCGCCGCCCGCGTGGATGACGCGGGTGGTGCCGTGGCCGCCCTCGCGGGTGCGGGCCAGCCGCGGGCCGGCCGCGTCGGAACCCCGGAGGAGATCGAACACCGCGCCCCGGGACCGCAGCTCGGCCACCGCGCCCGGGCCGGCGTCGAGGATCTCCCGGGTGGCGTCCTCGTCGACGAGTCCGCCGCCGGCGGTCAGCGTGTCGGCCACGTGCGCGTCGACGGTGTCGCCGGCGACGTCTCCCAGGACGACGGCGATGCCACCCTGGGCCCAGCGGGTCGAGCCCTCGTCGGGGGCGTCCTTGGTGACGACGACGACCCGCAGCCCGCGCCGCGACGCCTCACTCGCCGCCGTGAGCCCGGCGACCCCGGACCCGACGACGACGAGGTCCGCGGCCGCTTCCCAGCGCTCGGCGGTCACTCCCCGCCCCCGGGCTTGCCGATCTCGATCATGCGCTGGACCGAGGCGCGGGCCTTCTCGGCGGTCGCGGCGTCGACGTGGACCTCGTCGCGGCCTTCGCGCAACGCCCGGGTCAGGGCGCCGGGGGTGATCATCTTCATGTAGCCGCAGGCGGCGCGCTCGTTGACCGGGCGGAAGTCGACCATCGGGTTGGCCCGCCGCAGCTGGTGCAGCATGCCGACCTCGGTCGCGACGAGCACGGAGCTCTTCGTCGTGTTCTTCGCGGCGTCGAGCATCCCGCCGGTCGAGAGGATGTGGACCTGCTCGGCGGGCACCGCGCCCGCCCCTGCCAGGTAGAGGGCGCTGGTGGCGCAGCCGCACTCGGGGTGGACGAACAGGTCGGCGTCCGGGTCGGCCTGGGCGCGGGCGGTGAGCTCGGCGCCGTTGATCCCGGCGTGGACGTGGCACTCGCCCGCCCACACGTGCAGGTTCGTCCTCCCGGTCTCGCGCCGGACGTGGGCGCCGAGGAACTGGTCGGGCAGGAACAGCACCTCGCGGTCCGGGTCGATGCTGGCCACGACCTCGACGGCGTTCGACGACGTGCAGCAGACGTCGGTCTCGGCCTTCACGGCCGCCGTCGTGTTGACGTAGCTGACGACGACGGGCTCGGGCCGTCCGGGGCGAAGGTGCTCGGCCTTCCACTCGCGCAGCTCGTCCGCGGTGATCGAATCGGCGAGGGAGCAGCCGGCGCGGGCGTCCGGGATCAGCACCGTCTTCTCCGGCGCCAGGATCTTCGCGGTCTCGGCCATGAAGTGGACCCCGCAGAAGACGATGGTGCTCGCATCGCTGGCGCCCGCGATCCGCGAGAGGGCCAGCGAGTCGCCGGTGTGGTCGGCGACGTCCTGGATCTCGGGGCGCTGGTAGTTGTGCGCGAGCACGACCGCGTCGCGCTCCCGCGCGAGTCGGCGCACCTCCGCGGCCCACTGCCCGACGGCCTCGTCCGGCGCGCCGGACAGGGACCGGGGCTCCACGAGATCGGTCGACGGCTGGTGCGCGTCCACGGTGACGGTCATGCGGTGTCCTCCCCAGGGTGCGCGCTCATGGTGGGAACGCGGACCTCGGTGCGGCGGGATCGAGGTTTTCGCCTTCTGGTCGAAAACGTTCGCGACAGTACGCCGCGACCACGGGTGGTGCCACCCCTCCGGTCGGTGGGTATGAGCGAGCACACGCCCGGCCGCGCGGGCGTCGCGCGCCGGACACGGAGCGCTACCGTGACGGGGTGGAGGTGGCCGGGTGGAGGCCGAGGGCCTGATCGCGCACGACGTGCTGGCCGTCGTCCTGCGCATCACCTCTCCCGTGCCGTCCGTGCTGCTGTGGCAGCGGGCCCGCGAGCCGCAGAGCGGGCGCTGGGCGCTGCCCGGCGGCCGGCTCGGAGCGGGCGAGGACGTCGAGGCCTCGGTGCGCCGTCACCTCGCCGAGAAGGTCGACCTCGCCGAGGTCGCCCACGTCGAGCAGCTCTCGGTGTTCTCCGATCCGGACCGCGGACCCCAGCCCCGTCGGGTGGCGACCGCCTTCCTCGGGCTCGTCCCCTCGGACGCCGACCCGGCGATCCCCGGCGACACCGCCTGGCGCCCGGTCGACGCCCTGCCACCCATCGCGTTCGACCACGGCGAGATCACCCGCGCCGGCCTCGACCGGCTCCGCGCGAAGCTCTCCTACACGAACATCGGGTTCGCGCTGGCACCCGACGTCTTCTCGATCTCCGAGCTGCGCCGCCTCTACGCCGCCGCGCTCGGACACCACGTCTCCGCGACCAACCTCCAGCGGGTGCTCACCCGCCGTGGGGTCCTCGTCCCCACCGGCACCACGGCCGCGCCCGGGCCCACGGGAGGGCGCCCGGCGGCGCTCTTCCGCTTCTCCGAGCACACCCTGCGGGTGACCGACCCCTTCGCCGCACTGCGTCCGCCGTCGGGGGCCGGGGCGGTCTGAACGGCGCAGGCGCTTGCGCCGATGTCGACCGACGGGGGTGATCGCGGCACCGTCCTCGTCCATCCGGCGATCGCGGGCCGCAGACCGTAGCGTGGCCTCCGTGGTCGAGACGCTGCCCCTCTTCCCGCTGGGCACGGTGCTGCTGCCCGGGGCACCGCTCCCGCTGCACGTCTTCGAGCCGCGGTACCGGCAGCTGACGATCGATCTGGTCACGGGCGCCGTCCCCGGCAAGCACTTCGGGGTGGTCGCGGTCCGCGAGGGCTGGGGTCCCGACGACGGGCCGGAAGGGCTGCACGAGATCGGCTGCACCGCCGCGCTGCGCGAGGTCCGCCGTCTGCCCGACGGTCGCTTCGACATCCTCACCGTCGGCGACCGCCGCTTCCGGCTCCTCGACGTCGACGACTCGACGGCGCCCTACCTCGTCGCGAACGTGGAGTGGCTCCCCGATCTCGAGGGCGCCGACGACCCCACCGCGCTCGAACCCCTGGAGCGGGCCGCCCGCGCCGCGCACCGCCGCTACTGCACGACGGCCCGGACCTACCGCCGCCGGATCGACTCCGAGACCGGTGAGCCGGCCGACGCGGACCACGACGGGGAGTCCCCGGCCGCATCCGCCCCGGAGGACGAGGCCCCGCCGCTGGGCGGCGCCGAGGACGAGCCGGTGGACGCGGCGGTCCTGGCCCACCTGCTCGCGGCGGACTGCCTGCTGCCCCTCGAGGATCGTCAGG
>JAICLN010000237.1 GCA_025925615.1 Actinomycetospora sp.
GGACACCACCAGTGACGCCCCCATCGCCGTCAACGAGGACCTGCGCGAAGTCCTCCTGGCCGCCAACCGCGCGAAGTCCACGGCGGGGATCGTCAAGGCCCTCGCCGGCCTGCGCCCCGGCCAGATCGTCCCCGAGATCCCGGCGAACCGGGAGCCGGGCACCGGGATGTCGATGGGCGAGCACGCGGCCATCACCGCGGCCCACTGGGGCATCGAGCGCACCGCGCAGGACGAGCTCACCGCGCTGTCGCACCAGAACCTGGCGAAGGCCTACGACGCCGGGTTCTTCGACGACCTCATGACACCGTTCCTGGGTCTGACCCGGGACGACAACCTGCGCGCCGACGCAGGAGTCGAGAAGCTCGGCAAGCTCAAGCCGGTCTTCTTCCCCGCCGGGGGCGACAAGGCCGAGGCCACGATGACCGCGGGCAACTCGACGCCGCTCACCGACGGCGCCGCCACCGTGCTGCTCGCCAGCGACGAGTGGGCCGCCGCGCGCGGGCTGCCCGTCCTCGCGCACATCGTCGACGCCGAGACCGCCGCGGTGGACTACGTGCACGGCGACGAAGGGCTGCTCATGGCCCCGGCCTACGCCGTCCCGCGGATGCTCGAGCGCAACGGCCTCACGCTGCAGGACTTCGACTTCTACGAGATCCACGAGGCCTTCGCGTCCACGGTGCTCGCGACGCTCGCGGCGTGGGAGAGCCCGCAGTTCGCCAAGGAGCGCCTGGGCCTCGACGCCCCGCTGGGGGCGATCGACCGCAGCAAGCTCAACGTGCACGGCTCGTCGCTCGCGGCCGGCCACCCGTTCGCCGCGACCGGCGCCCGGATCGTGCCCACCCTCGCCAAGACGATCAGCCAGAACGGCGGCGGCCGCGGTCTGATCTCCATCTGCGCGGCCGGCGGCCAGGGCGTCGTCGCCATCCTCGAGGCCTGAGGCTAGGAGCTCACACGATGTCCCACGACTGGTACTCCGACTTCGTCAACTCCGGCGTCGGCAAAGCGATCGCCGGCAACGTCGGCCTCCCCCCGGTGCCGATCCTGCGCCGCTGGGAGCCCGGCCAGCCGCTGCTCTCCGGCGCGGCGCTGCTCGGCACCGCGACCACCAACGGCCGGGTGGCCAAGATCGTGCGCGCCGTGCTCGCCGACGCGGGCGTCGAGGTCCACGAGGACCCGGCGGCCCCCATCGGCGGCGGCTCGTCGACCTCGAAGGTCGCCGCGGCGATCGTCGACGCCACCGGGCTCTCGAGCCCCTCCGACCTGGCCGCGATCCAGGGCTTCCTGACGCCGTGCATGAAGCGGGTGGGCGCATCTGGTCGCATCCTCGTGATCGGCGACGTCCCGGCGGAGGCCGACCGGCCCGCCGTCCGTGCCGCCCGCCGCGCCCTCGAGGGCCTCGTGCGCTCCGCGGCCAAGGAGGCCCGCTACGGCGCGACGGTCAACCTGGTCCACGTCGCCGACGGGGCCGAGAACGACCTCGAGTCGACCCTGCGCTTCTTCCTGTCCTCCCGCTCGGCGTTCGTCGACGGCCAGCGGCTCGACGTCGGTGTGGTTCCTGGCACAGCGTCCGATTTCTCGGGGGGCTCCTCGGCCGGCACCGACTGGGACCGTCCGATCGCCGGGAAGGTCGCCGTCGTCACCGGCGCGGCCCGCGGCATCGGCCGGACCGTCGCGAAGACCCTCGCCCGGGACGGCGCGACCGTGGTCTGCGTCGACATCCCGTCCGCCGGGGACGCCCTGGCCCGCACCGCGAACGAGGTGGGCGGGACGGCGCTGCAACTCGACATCACCGCCGACGGCGCCGGCGAGGCGATCGTGTCGCACTGCCGGCGGCACGGGGGCATCGACATCGTCGTGCACAACGCCGGCATCACCCGCGACAAGTTGCTCGCGAACCAGGACACCGACCGCTGGAACTCGGTGATCGACGTCAACCTGAACGCGCAGCTGGCGATCAACGACGTGCTCCTGGCCTCGCCCGACGACACCGGCTTCCACCGCGGCGGGCGCATCGTCACCGTCTCGTCGATGGCGGGCATCGCCGGCAACCGCGGCCAGACGTCGTACGCGTCGTCGAAGGCCGGCGTCATCGGTCTCGTCGACGCCACCGCGCCGCTGCTGGCGGACAAGGACGCGACCATCAACGCCGTCGCGCCCGGGTTCATCGAGACCGACATGACCGCGGCCATGCCGGTCGGCACCCGCGAGGCCGGGCGGCGCCTGTCGTCGCTGACCCAGGGCGGGCTGCCGGTGGACGTGGCCGAGACGATCGCCTGGTTCGCCCAGGGCGCCTCGTACGCGGTCAACGGCCAGGTGCTGCGCGTCGACGGCCAGAACTTCCTGGGGGCGTGATGGGGACCGAGACGCTCGACGCGCCGCCCACGCTCGGGGTGCTCTACGGGCGGGCGCTGCTCACCGCCCGCTCCGGGGGCCACGCGCTCCCCGACCGGACGCTGGAACTCGCGGGAACCACGATCAGCGCGGACGCGGTGGCGGACTACGCGCACGTGTGCGGCTTCCGGGTCGGTGGCGACGTGCCGCTGACCTACCCGCACATGCTGGCGTTCCCGCTGCAGATGCGGCTGATGACCGACCGCGAGTTCCCGCTGCCCGCGCCGGGCATGGTGCACCTGCGCAACGTCATCACCCAGCGGCGGGCCCTCGAGGTCGGCGAGCCGCTGACGCTGCAGGTGCACGCCGAGCGGCTCGTCGCTCACCCGAAGGGCGCCCAGGTCGACCTCGTCTCGACGATCGACACCCCCGACGGCGAGCACACCTGGCACTCGCGCTCGACGTACTTCGTGCGGGGCGCGTCCGCGGACGACGCGTCGGAGCCCGCACCGCCGGAGCCCGCCCCCGTCGTCGGGGACCGGCCGCACGCGATGTGGAAGGTGCCCGGGGACATCGGTCGGCGGTACGCGGCGGTCTCCGGCGACGTGAACCCGATCCACGTGAACGGACTCGCCGCGAAGGCGTTCGGGATGCCGGGGACGATCGCGCACGGCATGTGGTCGAAGGCGCGGGCGCTCGCCGCGCTGTCCGGGCGGTACGGACCGGCCTCGACGGTCGACTGCGTCTTCCGGGCGCCGCTGCGCACCCCGTCGACGGCGATGCTCCACACGGCCGCGACGCAGGACGGGTGGGACGCCGCCCTGCGCTCCACCAAGGGCAAGGACCACCTGCTGCTGACGGTCCGGCCGAGCTAGCCGGGGAGTTCGTTCTGAGCGAAGGGCACCTTCGGTCGGTCCAGTCGACCGGAGGGGCCCTCCGCTCGATCCTGGGCGGACTCGGCGGCCGGCCACGAGCGTGATCACGAGTTCGGCGACGACACCCCCAACGGGCGCCGGGACGCGCCGCCGAGATCGTGATCACGACACATGCTCGGGCACGTGATCGACTCCTGCCGTGCGGACCGTTCGGTCCTCGTGGGGTTTCGTCACACCGTTCGCGATCATGAGCTTGTCGGCCTGGGCATCCGGCACACACGGGACGAAGCGGACGGTTGCGTGCGGCCGTGTGACGGGATCCACCCGGTCGTGATGGGGGCTCCATTGTCACGCCGCAGGTCACGAGGACGATGTTCGGTCGTGGCCCCGCACTCCTCCTCCACCCTGGCGTCCTCGGACACCGGCCCGGTCGATCGGGCCGACGTCCCTGACGACGAGGCACCCGAGGCTGCCGACGAGCCCGAGACCGCCGCCGTGCCCGAGGCCGACGCGAGCACCGTCACGGTCGGTCCGGTCGAGGACGACACCGCCCCGGAGCCGACCCCCGTCGACGACGAGGCACCCGCGACCCAGGAGGGGCCCGTCGACTCGAGCACCGTGGCGATCGCTCCCGTCCAGCCCGAGGGCGCCGGACCGGTCGACGCGAGCACGGTCATGGTCGACACCGTCGAGCCCCCCGCCGGGGACGACACCACCGCGATCCCGATCCCCCCGAAGCGGCGGCTCCGGCTCCTCCCGCGTTCCCGTCGGCTCCGGCGGGCCCTGACCGCGCTCGCCGTCGTCGTCCTCCTGCTCGTCGCGGTCGCGACGCCGTCGCTGATCCACGCGCTGACCCGTCCGGGGTCGGACACCGTGGCCGCCCGGGTCGCTGAGTGGGGCCGCGACCACGGACTCGGGTCGCTCGTGACCTGGGCCGAGGCGCGCCAGTACGACCTGGACCAGCCCGCGACCGGCGGCGCCCCCGCGGGCGGCATCCCGCACGCGGTCGGGGCGGTCACCGACCACGCCGGCGGCAGCCCGGCCCCGCCGGCCCTCCCCGCCCCGGCCGGGCTCCCGCCGCTGCCGGGTGAGGGCCAGTGGCAGACCGTCGTGTCGACCCCGCACGGCGACGCGGTCCGCCTCGCCGCGGTGCGCCCGGACGCCGACCACACCTCGTTCACGGTCGGCGTGCTGTGGATGGACCCGACGCTCGTGCGCGGCGTCCTGCACCCCGGCACCGAGGACCCGGGGGGCGACGGCTGGCCGGTGCCCCCGTCGGTCGACAGCACCGAGCAGCGCACCGTCGTCAGCGCGTTCTCCGCCGGCTTCCGGCTGCAGGGCGACAGCCACGGCGGCTGGTACCTCGACGGCAAGGAGGCCCGCCCGCTCGTGCCGGGCGCGGCCAGCCTCGTCATCCACCGCAACGGCAACGCCGACGTCGGCGCCTGGGGCAGCGAGGTCCGGATGACCCCGGACGTGATGGCGGTCCGGCAGAACCTGATCCCGCTGGTCGACCACGGCGTCGTGAACCCGACCTGCGCGACCGGCGGGACCGCGGAGTGGGGCTCCACCGTCGGGCAGGCCGCCTACATCAACCGGTCGGCGTTCGGCGTCACCGCGACCGGGGCGGAGATCTACGTCGGCGGCCCGGCGCTGTCGGTGTGCACCCTCGGGGAAATCCTCCGCCGGGCCGGGGCGGTGCGCGGGATGGAGCTCGACATCAACCCGGCCTGGGTCTCGGGCGCGTACTTCCACCCGACGGGCCAGGCACGGCCGGACGCGTTCCAGCTCTTCCCGGGCGAGGAGGTCGGTGCGCAGCACTACCTGCAGACCTCGAGTCGGGACTTCGTCTCGTTCGACCTGCGCTCACTCGCCGACGCGACCGGGGCGGGGATCATCGCGCCGTCCTCCCAGCACCACGGGGGGAAGCACCCGCCCTCGGGCACCAAGCACCACTGATCCCGACGTGACCGATCCGTCACGATCTTCCACCGCGCAAACGTGGGATGTCAGGATGTCTGGGTGCCTCTGCAGAGTCCGCGGCGTGCGAGCGTCTTCGGCGACGTGATCAGCCAGATGGAGACGATGGTGGTCTCCGGCGAGTGGCCGGTGGGCACGCGCATCCCGCCGGAGCCCGAGCTGGTCGCCGCGCTGGGCGTCGGCCGCAACACGGTGCGCGAGGCCGTCCGCGCCCTCGCGCACACCGGCATGCTCGAGGTGCGCCAGGGCGACGGGACGTGGGTGCGGGCCGACAGCGGGCTCGGCGCAGCCCTCGACCGCTACGTGCGCCGCGCCGACGCCCGCCACGTGCTCGCGGTCCGGCGCGGGCTCGAGCGGGAGGCCGCCCGGCTCGCCGCCCGGTACCGCACCGCCGACGACCTCGCCGGGCTCACCGACTCCCTCGCCCGGCAGCGCGCCCTGGCCGCGGCGGACGACCGCGACGGGTTCGTGCGCGGCGACCTCGACTTCCACCACCGGGTCGCCGCAGCCGCGCACAACCCGGTCCTCTCCGACCTGCTCGACCACCTCGGCGAGGCCCTCGCGACGACGATCGCGGTCACCGTCGACGAGCAGCGCGCCGTGGGCACGCCGGCCTTCCACGTCCACAGCGACCTCGTCGACGCGATCCGCGCGGGCGACGTCGACGCCGCCGGCCGGGACTCGGACGCCCTGCTCGACGAGCTCCTCGCCCTGCTCGGGGACCCGACGTGAGCCGCGCCCGCACGATCGCGCTCGTCGCCGCGGTCCTCCTCATCGCCCTCAACCTGCGACCGGCCGTCGTCGCCGTGTCCCCGCTGCTGTCGCAGATCCGGGGCGACCTCGACCTCGGCGGGGCCGTCGGCGGCCTCCTGACGACGCTGCCCGTGCTCTGCTTCGGGCTGCTGGCGCCGTTCGCCGGCCGGCTGGCACGCCGGATCGGTCTCGAGACCACGCTGCTCGCGGCGCTCGTCGTCCTCGCCGCCGGGATCCTCGTGCGCCTCGTGCCCGCGCTGACGGCGCTGCTGGTCGGGAGCGTCCTCGCCGGGATCGCGATCGCGATCGGCAACACCCTGATGCCCGTCGTCGTGAAGCGCGACTTCCGCCACCGCACCGGCGTGATGACCGGCGCCTACTCGACGATGATCTCCGGCGGCGGTGCGCTCGCGGCCGCGGTGATGGTGCCGCTGGAGCACGCGACGGGGCTGGCGTGGCGCCCGGCGCTGGCGCTGTGGGCCGTCCTCGTGGCGCTCGGGATCGTGCTCTGGCTCCCGTGGGTGATCCGGGCCCGCCGTCGGGCCGCCGCCGCCCCGCCCGCCGCCCCCGCCGCCCCGGTGCGCGGGCTGTGGCGCAGCCCGCTCGCGTGGCAGGTCACGCTGGTCATGGGTCTGCAGTCGCTGCAGTTCTACGCGCTGACGGCGTGGGCACCGACCCTGTTCGTCGACGGCGGCCGGACACCGACCGCGGCGGGGCTGCTGCTCTCGCTCGCGGGGGTGTCCTCGTTGCTGACCTCGGCGCTCACCCCGGTGCTCGCCGCCCGCAGCCGCACCCAGCACCACCTCGTCGCCCTGCTGCTGACGCTCTGGGTGGTCGGCTACCTCGGACTGCTCCTGGCGCCGGGCACC
>JAICLN010000027.1 GCA_025925615.1 Actinomycetospora sp.
CGCCGTTGGCGGGACCCTGAGCCGGACGACCTCGACGAGGACTACGTCCACGACTAGGACGACGATGACGCGCCGGCCTCGACGGACCATGACCGGCCACGGCGTCGTCGACGTGCTCCCGAGTCCGGACGCGGATCGGCGCGGCGCTCCCGCCGTGCACGGGACCCGGAACCCGAGGATGAGGACGAGGACGAGGACGAGGACGAGGTCGACGACGACCTCGACGAGGACGACGAGGAACCGGCCGCCGCCGAGCAGGAGCGGCCCCGGCGTCGTCGTCGGGCCCCCTCCGACGGCGGCCCCTCCCGGCGTTCTCGCGGATCGCGCTCCCGGACGCGGGAGCCGGAGCCCGAGCCCGAGGACGACCTCGAGGACGAGGACGAGGACGACGAGGACGTCGACGAGCCGGAGCCCGAACCGGAGCCCGAGCCGGAGCGGCCGAAGAAGCTGACGGCCCGTGTCGTGGCCCGGATGGCCGCCGAGCAGGTCATGGAGATGACCAGCAAGGAGAGCGAGAGCGTCACCTCGGTCAAGAAGTCCGAGGACGGCTGGATCGTCGGGCTCGAGGTCGTCGAGAGCCGTCGCATCCCGGACTCGACCGACCTGCTCGCGAGCTACGAGGTAGAGATGGACAGCGACGGCGACCTCGTGAGCTATCGCCGGACCAGGCGCTACAACCGCGGGCGCGGCGACGACGAGTGACCCTCGACGCCTCCGACGCCCCAGTCCACCCCGGCCGGACGGAGGCAAACCATGAGTGACCCGGTTCGCTGGACCGGCTCGATGCCCGCGACGCGGCAGCAGGCCTCGGCACCGAAGCCCCAGCAGCAGAGCGGCACCGACCTCGCCGACATCCTCGAACGGGTGCTCGACAAGGGCATCGTCATCGCCGGCGACATCCAGATCAACCTGCTCGACATCGAGCTGCTGACGATCAAGCTGCGCCTGGTCGTGGCGTCGGTCGACCGCGCGAAGGAGATGGGGATCGACTGGTGGGAGCGCGATCCCACCCTGTCCTCGGGGCACAAGGAGCTCGAGGACGAGAACCGGCGGTTGCGTGAGCGCCTCGAGGCGCTGGAGCAGCGGGGCCTGCCCGGCGCCGAGGAGGCCGAGGACGCCGAGGACGAGGACCTCGACGAGCCCGACACGGAGTCCGACGATGCGCAGCTCGACGACGCCGAGGCCGACGACGCGGAGGCCGACGACGCGGAGGAGGAGGACACGGAGGCCGACGACGCCGAGGCACCACCTCGGAAGTCGTCGACCCGTCGTCGTCCCGCCCGCCGGGGTGAGGGCCGCCGATGAGCGACGCGTTGAGCTACGTCTACGCCGTGGGACGTGACCTCGTCGCCGACGACCTCGCCGAGCTCACCGGCGCGGGTGTCGGCGAGGGGGACCCGCGCCTCGTCGACGCCGGCGGTCTGCAGGCGGTGGTGAGCGACGTCCCGCGCGACGAGTTCGAGGCCCGCGCCCTCGACGACAAGCTCGAGGATCTCGGGTGGCTCGCCGCGACCGCCCGCGCGCACCATCACGTCGTCGACGCCGTCGGGGGCCGCCGGACGATCGCCCCGCTCTCGCTGGCGACCGTCTACTACGACGACGACCGGGTGCGCGAGCTGCTCGGGGAGGGTGCGGCCGCGTTCACCGCGGTCCTGGACCGCCTGGACGGGCGCGCCGAGTGGGGTGTGAAGGTCTCGATCCGGGCCGGCGGCTCGGGCTCGGAGGCACCGGCGGAACGGCCCCGCACCGGGGCCGAGTACCTGCGCTCCCGGCGTCAGGCACTGCGGGAGGGCGACCAGGCGGTGTCGCGGGCCGAGGCGGAGGCGGAGGAGGTCGACGCCGCGGTGCGCGCGCTCGCGGTCGACGCCCGCCGTCACCGGCCCCAGGAACGCTCGCTGACCGGGCGTCCCGAGCGCATGGTCCTCAACGGCGCCTACCTCGTCGACGTCGGCGCGGCCGAGGAGCTCACCGGGATCCTCGCGCCCTGGCTCGACCACCCGACGCTGCGCGTCGAGCTCACCGGGCCCTGGGTGCCGTACTCGTTCGCGGGTCTCGAGGGCGCCTCGTGACCGGCCTGGAGCCACGCTCGACGTCGTTGTTCGGGGACCGCGAGGTGGCGCTCGTCGACATCCTCGACCGGTTGCTCGCGGGCGGGGTCGTGCTCACCGGGGACATCACGATCTCGCTCGCGGGGGTCGACCTCGTGCGGGTGTCGTTGCGGGCCCTCGTCACCTCGATCGCCCCCGCGGACGGGCCTGCCACTCCGGAGCTGCCGGGGGAGGAGCCGCATGCCCTCGGGTGACCCGTCGCGGGTGGAGATCGACAAGGACGCGGTGCGCCGCGACCTGATGAAGCTCGTGCTCACGATCGTCGAACTGCTGCGGCAGTTGATGGAGCGCCAGGCCATCCGGCGGGTCGAGAACGGCGACGTGACCGAGCAGCAGGAGGAGGACCTCGGCATGGCGCTGATGCACCTCCAGGAGGCGATGGACGAGCTGACCGAGCAGTTCGGACTCACCGCCGACGACCTCAACCTCGACCTCGGACCCCTCGGCCCGCTGCTGCCCCGCGAGCGCTGAGCGAACCGGGCCGGACGCCGCACTCACGCGGCTCGACGGGCCCGGCGCCTGGCCGCCGCCATCCGCGCGAGGTAGATCGGCGTCGGGGGGAGCCAGCCGAGCTGGAACGCCATCCCGAGATCGTCGCGATTGGCCCAGTGCTCGACGATCGTCCCGTCCTCGAGGCGGAACCAGTGCGACTGGGTCATCGCGAAGGTCCGGTGTGTGGGCGGGAAGACGCGGTCGAGCGACCCGTCGGCGGCGTACACCGCCCACGGCGACACGTGGCGCCCGTTCATCGTGGAGTTCACGGCAACGAGGTCACCGTCGGCGACGGCGTGGTGGACGTCGTAGTGCAGGTCGCCGAACGCTGTGCGCAACCACAGCGCCGTCGAGTGGAACCCCGCCGCCCCCTCGACCCGCGACGAGGGCGGCTGGACGCGGTTCTCGTGGTCGACGGCGCGGGGGTGGTACAGCGGATCGAAGTCACTCCGGTCGCCGTCGGCCATGGCGTGGATGCTGCGGACGACGAGGCCGACCGGGTCGGCGACGACAGGGGCGGACGGGTCGATGGGCATGATCGCTCCGATTTGTTAGAGTTCGACTCCATCGAAAGTGTTGGTGCCCGGATGTCCCAGGTCAAGCGCCCGTACGACGCAACGGGGCGGCAGGAGCGCGCCCGGGCCCGTCGCCTCGCCGTCGTCGTCGCGGCACGGGAGCTGTTCGAACGGGACGGCTTCCGGGCGACGACGATCACGGGCGTCGCGTCCCGGGCGGGGGTGTCGCCGCAGAGCATCTACCAGGGCTTCGGCAGCAAGGCCGCGCTGGCGAAGGCGGTGTTCGACCTCGTGCTCGCGGGGGACGACGAGCCGGTCCCCGTCGCGCAGCGCGAGGGGATGCAGGCGATGCGGGCCGAGCCCGACGTCCACCGCAAGCTCGCGATGTTCCTCGCCGGGCTGGCGCAGCGGCAGGCGCGCTCGGCGGGCGTGACGATCCTGATCCGGGACGGCCGGCACGTCGACGACGCCCTCGAGCCGGTCTGGGCCTCGGTGAGCGAGGAGGGCCTGACCGGGATGACGATCCTCGGCCGGCACCTGCTCGAGACGGGGCGGTTGCGCGAGGGCCTCGACCTCGACGAGGTCCGCGACGTGCTGTGGAACTACCTCGCCGTCGACCACTACGAGCGGTTGGTCATGCTGCGGGGCTGGGACCACGAGCGGTACACCCGCTGGCTCACCGACGCCGTGACGCGCGCGCTGTGCCCGTGACCTGACCCTGAGGACCGGTGGCCGGACCGGATCGTCGGGTGTGTCCGGCGTGTGGAACCGGGTAGATCGCGCTCATGAGCGAGGTCCGGACCACCGACGACACTGCCGATGACGGGCCCGACGAGGGCGGGGGCGGAGCCGTCACCCTGACCCTCGGGGATCAGGAGATCGTGCTGCGGCAGCGCTACGAGCTGACCAGCATCGCGAACGAGATCGGCATCGCGCTGTTCTTCACGGTCGGCAGCGTGGCCTTCTACTTCGAGGCGCTGTTCAACCTCGGCGTGACGCTGTTCGTGATCGGCAGCGCGATGCTGGGCATCCGGCCCGCGATCCGGTTCGCCCGCCGCGTGCAGCTGCGCAAGCTCACGCGGGGCATGCCCTCCGAGGTCGCCCGCGACTTCTGACGGGTGGCCTCACGGCAGCTCGATGCCCGCGCCCTGTCGCTTCTCTCGGATGACGTCGTCGACCCCGGTGGCGGCCGCGAGCGACGCCCCGCCGCGGATCGTCGCCAGCCACGCGGTCTCGCGGTCGTCGACCGCGCGGGCCAGCGCCACCACCTCGTCGAGGTGCTCGCGCGCGACGACGACCACCCCGCTGGCGTCCCCGCGCACCACGTCCCCGGGGTGCACGACCACCCCACCTACCTGCACCGTCACGTTGATCGCGCCCGGGCCCTCGGTGGAACCAGTGGCGGGGTGGGCGGCGCGGGCGAACGTCGGTGTCCCCACCTCGTCGATGCCGTCGACGTCCCGGATCGCCCCGTCGACGACGGTGCCGACGACGCCGGCCCGGCTCAGCACGCCGGAGACGATGTCGCCGAGGACAGCGGCGTCGGTGCGTCCGCCGCTGTCGACGACGAGCACGTCGCCGGGCCGTGCGAGGTCGGGCGCCTTGAGCACGTAGAGGATGTCGCCGGGCTTCGTCCACACGGTCAGGGCGGGTCCGCAGAAGTCGCCGCCGCCGGCCATCCGCCGGATCCCGGGCCCGACGATGCCGACCGGCCCGCCGCAGTCCGCCAGCTGGGTCGTGGGGAGGGCGGCGAGCGCGGCCACCGAGGCCGGGTCCGGACGGTGGTCGTCGGTGACGATCGCCCACTGCTGCGGGTGCGACTTGCTCATGGCCGTCTCCGGTTCTCCCGAGGGCAGGGGTCGCCGAGCTTTCCGCACCCGACCCCGGACCGCTCGCCCCGATCCGTCAGCGGCGGCGGTGCTCGGCGACGTCGGCGAGCCTGCTGAGGGTCTCGGTGTTGCGCGGCCAGATCCCGGGCGCCTGCAGCCAGCCCGGCACGAGCCGGCCGATCCCCTCGGCGACCACCTCGCGCAGCCGCACGTGGCAGGCACCCGGACCGCGGGAGTCGATGATCAGCCGGACGTGCGCGCCGCCCGCCGGCCACGCCCGCGCCCGGAGCTCGAGGCGTCGACCCGGGTCCACGTCGACGACCTCGGTGTGGTCCCCGAGCTGCAACGGCCACACCCCGACGCTGTGGTGCAGCTGGGACCCGACCGCGGGCCACTCGTCGTCGACGTGGCGCATGTGCGTCGCCCCGACGACCCACAGCGGGTAGGACCAGCCGTCGGCCAGTACCTCCCACACCGACTCGGCGTCGGTCCGGACGTCTCGGCCCACCTCGGGTTCCACGACGATCTCCTCTCGTGCGGGCGCGCTCAGCCGCGCGGGCGGGCGATCAGGCGGTGGGCGGCGGCCTTGACCTGGTCGGGCAGGACCCCGGCGAGGGCGGCCTGCGCCTGCACCAACGGCGATCCACCGACGACGGCGGTGCGCCCGGCCACGAGGGCCTCGTAGCCCTGGCGGGCGACCTTGCCGGGCTCGTCCTTGGGCATGCGGCCCATGAGGCTCTCGGAGAGGCTCCCTGCCCGGCGGAAGAAGTCCGTGGCGGTCGGTCCGGGCATGAGCGAGGTCAGCGTGACCCCGGTCCCGCGCAGCTCGTCGGCCAGGGCCTCGGTGAACGACTGCAGGAACGACTTCGAGGCGTTGTAGACCGCCTGGTACGAGCCGGGCATGGTCGCGGCGAACGACGACGTGACGAGGACCCGACCGCGGCCGCGGCTCACCATCGGGCCGAGCACAAGGTGGGCGAGGGTCACGGTGGTGCGGATGATGACGTCCACCAGACGCAGTTCGTCGACGAGGTTCGACCCGACGAACGAGCCCCCGCTCCCGACGCCCGCGTTGAGCGCGGCGGCCTCGAGCGGACGGCCGGCGGCGACGACGGCGTGGTCGATCTCCTCGACGCCCTTCGGGTCGGAGAGGTCGGTCTGCACCGCCTGCGCCGAACCCCCGTGGCGGCGCAGGCGCTCGGCGACCTCACCGATGGCGACGTCGTCCGCGGTGACGATCAGGTCGTGCCCGTGCTCGGCGAACACCCGGGCCAGCTCCGCGCCGATGCCGTGCGAGGCGCCCGTGACCAGGGCGAGCGGTCGGTTCCCGTTCATCGACCCAGCTACCCGCAGGAGGCGCGGGGTCGAAACGCCGACCTGGTCGTGCGGGCCGGATCAGGACCCGTCGGACATCCCGACCGCCGCGCGCAGTGTCACGAGGTCCCCGGAGCGGGCGACCTCGCCGAACAGGTGCGCGCTGCGCCGCGGGATCCGGCGGAGCCCGTCGGTGCGGTCGATGCCGACGAGCCCGAACGTCGGGGCGTACCCGCGGGCCCACTCGAAGTTGTCGAACGAGGACCAGTGGAGGTAGCCGCGGATGTCGACGCCCTCGGCCAGCGCCCGCTCGACCTCGCCGAGGTGGCTGTCCAGGTACCGGATGCGCTGCTCGTCGTCGGCGGTGGCGATGCCGTTCTCCGTGACGACGACCGGCAGCCCGGCCTCGGCGATCCGGCGCAGCATCGTCCCGAACCCCGCCGGATGGACTTCCCAGCCCATGAGCGTGGTCTCCACGCCCTCCGGGGGTGGCGCGGTGTCGAGCGCGCCGCCGGAGGCGTCCATCCGGGTGCGCGTGTAGTACTGCAGCCCGACCCAGTCGCCGACGTCGCCGCCCGCCCGCAGGTCGTCGATGTGGTGGTCGACCATGACGGCCCGGGCCATCGCCACGGCACCCTCGTCGGCCTCGTCACCCGGGCGCAGCGGCTCGAGGTAGGGCAGGTGCAGGCAGGTGCCGATCTTCGGCGACCCTCGCCCGGCGCGCAGTGCGGCCACGGCCGTGCGGTGGGCCCGGGCGAGCGTCGCGTTGACGGCCACCGCCTCGCCCACGTCCTGGTGCCCGGGCGGGAACTCGCCGTTGAGGTAGCTCCCGAGGGCGACGATCTGCGGCTCGTTGACCGTGCAGGCGTAGGGGATCCGGTCGCCGAGCGCCCGGGCCACCCGCTCCACGTAGCGTCCGAAGATCTCTTGTGCGTCCTCGGCGAGCCATCCGCCCTGCGCGGCGAACCACCGGGGCACCGTGAAGTGGTACATCGTCACGAACCCGGTCAGCCCGTGGGCGTCCAGGCTGTCGAGGACCCGGGCGTAGTGGTCGAGCGCCGACTGCGAGAACTCCCCGGGTGCGGGCTCGATGCGGGACCACTCCAGCGAGAGCCGGTGCGCGTTCTGCCCCAGCGACGCCAGGAGCGCGAAGTCCTCGTCGTACCGGTGCAGGTGGTCGATCGCGTCGCCCGAGGACTCGACGGCGGGGGAGGCCGGATCGTGCTCCCAGTCCCACCAGTCGTTGTTGTGGTTGCCCCCCTCGACCTGGTGCGCGGCGGTCGCACTGCCCCACAGGAAGTCCTTCGGGAAGCTCGGCATGGGGCGATCCTGCCGTCGGGACGCGCCGGCACGCCCGCCGGGCCCGGGGCAGGTGATCAACGGGACATCATGGATGCGGCGCCGACGCCTCCGCAGCCATGACGTCCCGGTGATCACGGCCGCATCAGGTCGCGACGGCCGCCACGCCCCCGTGCGTCAACGCACGGGGCGCAGGTGTCGGTGCGCGCGGTGCTTCGGTCCGCGGGAGCCGGCCCCGTCGTCGTTCCCGGCGGCGGGCAAGGGCGAGCCGGACGATTCCTCGCCCGGGACGCCGTCCGCCGCGAGGACGTCGCGCCGTCGGCGGACGGCCTCGGAGAGCTCCACCGCGGGGCCGACGACGTCGGGTCCGGAGGTCCCGCTCGCGACCTCGACGGCATCCGCGAGGGCGTCCGCCAGACAGGCGAGCTCGTCGAGGAGATCGACGCTCCAACGGCGGCGGAGCTCCGGGTCGGCCATGAAGTGCCAGCCGGAATGCTCGAGCTCGCGCAGGGCGTCGGTCGCGGTACGGGCCTGGGCGACGGCCGGGTCATCGAACGTCACGGCGCGATCCTGGCCCATGGTCGCGAGGGGGGCCGCGTCGGGGTTGGGGTCCTCTCCGATCGGACATCCTGCCGCTCCGGACCGACGAGGAGGTCGCGATGACGAGCCCGGGCAACGCCGACGAGGACCCCGACGACCGTCCGCTGGACACCGTGCCCGCGGACCAGGACCCCGGGGACGACCGGGACGCGGCCGACCCCCGGCCCGACGATCCGACGCCCGACGACGAGGTCTGACGCGGCGTCAGCGCGCCGGGCTGACCGTCGCGGTGTCCTCCGAGACGTCGCCGAAGCGCGCGAGGGTGAGGGCGCCCGCGATCGTGATGAGGAAGCCGAGCAGCGCCAGGACGCCCGAGCTCACCTCGTCGCCGAGCACCAGCAGCCCGATCAGCCCTGGGAAGAGCGTCTGCCCCACCACGGTGCCGGCGGTCGCGGCCGTCACCGACTCGCGCTGCAGGGCCGTGGCGTAGAAGAGGAAGGCGAGGAACCCGGCGGTGGGCAGCACGTAGGTCGCGGGATCGGTGGCGAGCGCGAGGATCGAGGTCGGCTGCACGACCCGGCTCGCGAGGCTGGTCAGACCGAACCCGCAGCCGGCGAGCAGGCCCAGCGCGGCGCCTGCGGTCCGCCGCGGCAGCCGGCCGGCGAACACCCCGGCCACGGCCAGCACGCCGACCGCGACCAGCATCAGGACGTGCAGGAGGGTGTCCCCGTGGGACGGCCCCTGGTGTCCCGAGAACAGGCCGAGCAGCACCAGCCCGGCGCACACCGCGACCACGGCCCCCTTCTCGGCGCGCCCGAGATGGGTGCCGAGCACCCTCCGGGCCACCAGCGCGGTGACGGCGAGGTTGGCCGAGGTGGCGGTCTGGACCAGGAACACCGGACTGACCCGGAGCGCGGTGAAGGTGGCGGCGAAGCTCGCGAGGTCGAGCCCGAGGCCCAGCCAGAAACGCCACTGCCGGACGAGGTCGAGGAGCAGGTGGACGTGGACGCCGCGGCCGCTGTCCGGGACCGCCCGGGCGGCGAGGGCCTGCACGACGGCGGCGACCCCGGAGAACAGGGCCCCGAGCAGCGCGACGAGGACGCCCCACCACACGGCCACCACCTCCCCGGGCGGGCTCGAGCGGCGGCGGCACCCCGCCGGCCCGTGACGGCGGTGCGGTCACGGTAGCCCGCCGAGCGCCCCGGAGGGGGCCCCGCGGCGAGGCCCGACCTCAGTTGCCCGAGACGTCCAGATCCGCCGGGGCCCCGGGCCACGGCGGCACGAGGTCCAGGTGGTCGGAGGGCCGCCCGGTGAAGGCGGGCGGGCGCTTCTCGAGGAAGGACGTGACCCCCTCGACGGCGTCCACGTCGCGGCCCAGCGCGGAGATCACCCGCGTCTCCGTCCGGTGGGCCTCCCACGGCGACGGCGTGTCGAGCATCGACCAGAGCATCCGTCGGGAGAGCGCGACCGACACCGCCGAGGTGTTCCCGGTGATCTCCGACGCCAGCTCGGTGACCGTGCTGACCAGCTCGTCCGCCGGCACCACCCGCGAGACCAGCCGACCCCGGAGCGCATCGTCGGCGTCGAAGACCCGCCCGGTCGCGACCCACTCCATCGCCTGCGAGATCCCGACGACGCGCGGCAGGAACCAGCTCGAGGCCCCGTCCGGGGCGATCCCGCGCCGAGTGAACACGTAGCCGAAGCGGGCCGTGTCCGACGCGATGCGGACGTCGGCCGCCAGCGGCATCGTCGCCCCGACCCCGACGGCGGGTCCGTTCACCGCCGCGATCACCGGCTTCGTCGAGGCGGCGATGCGCAGCACGACCACGCCGCCGAGGTCCCGCGGCGCACCGCCGAGGGTCCCGCCGGCCGACTGCCGGGCCTCGGCGGTGCGTCGGTGGTCGAAGGTGCTCCCGCCGGCCTCGAGGTCCGCGCCCGCGCAGAATCCCCGGCCGGCTCCGGTCAGGACGACGACGCGGACGTCGTCGTCGGCATCGCTGCGGTCGAGGGCCGCGACGAGCTCCCCGGCCATCGTCGGAGTGAACGCGTTGAGGCGGTCCGGGCGGTCGAGGGTGATGGTCGCGATCCCGGCGACCACCTCGTACCGGATCTGCTCGTACCGGGTCTCGGCGGGGATGGGGCACCTCCGGGTGTGCGGGCGCTCGGGTTGTTCGGAGCGTTCGCGACCATCCCATGTCGAGCACCCGGGGTCTGCTCCGTCCCCCGGACGACGGTGGCCGCACGGGCCGCCACCGACGGAGGAGACCGCTCAGGAGCTCGTGGAGCGGAGCCAGGCCCAGCGAGCGCCGCTCCTAGAGCACCGAGGACAGCGCCGCGTCGACCGCCGCCACCCCGTCCGTGCTGTTGTCGACCGCCAGGTGCGGGACCTCGGGGGGCTCGGTGGGGCGCATCCGGGCCGTGAAGGCGTCGAACGCCGCCAGCTTCCCGGCGTCGCGCTCGAGCCCGCGGGCCTCCAGACGCCGGCGCAGGGTGGCCTCGTCGCACCCGACCCAGACGAGGCGCACCCGCCCGCCCCCGAGCTCGCTGACCCACTGCCCCCACGCCGCCGCGTCGCGGATCCGCGTGGTGAAGGGGGCGACGAGCAGGACGGGGCATCCGCGGGCGCGGATCTGCCGGGCGGCGGCGGTCATCCCGCCGTACTCGTGGACCTTGACGTGCTCGTCGTACCAGGGCCCCTCGCGCTCCCCGTCCGGGTGACCCGCGACGGCGAGGGTGGCGGCGACGAACCCGCCGTAGAGGGTGTCCTTGTCCAGCAGGGCGGGCACCGGACGGAGCAGGGCGGCCAGCCGGTCGGCGACGGTGCTCTTGCCGGCCCCGGGTGCGCCCGCGACCACCCACACGTCCGCACCCGGTCCGTCTGCGGACGTGGCGTCCGGGAGCACGGGGGCTCAGGCGGAGAGAGCGCGCAGGCGGGGGACGAGATCCTCCCCGACCTGGGAGAGGAAGCGTCGCTGGTCGCCGCCCGGTCCGTGGAGCACCAGGTGGTCGAGGCCCGCCTCGACGTAGGGACGGACCTGCTCGGCGGCCTCGTCCGGGTCGGAGGTGACGATCCAGCGCTGCGCGATCTGCTCGATCGGCAGCTCGTCGGCGAGCTTCTCCATCTCCTGGGCCGTCGTCACCGACTGCTTCTGCTCGGCGGTCAGCGACAGCGGGGCCCAGAAGCGGGTGTTCTCGAGTGCGCGGTCGGCGTCGCGGTCGTAGGAGATCTTGATCTCGATCGTCCGGTCCACGCCGTCGATCCCCGGCGTGCCCGCCTTCTCCCGCCCCTCGGCGAGGGCCGGCATCAGCTTGTCGGTGTAGAGCTCCATGCCCTTGCCGGACGTGCAGATCATCCCGTCCCCGGCGCGCCCCGCGTAGCGCGCCATCTGCGGCCCGCCCGCCGCGACGTAGATCGGGACCGGCGTCTCCGGGCGGTCGTAGATCGAGGCGTCGACGGTCGTGTAGTACTCGCCCTCGAAGCTGACGGACTCCTCGGTCCACAGCGCCCGGATCAGCCGCACGGACTCGCGCAGCCGCGCGAAGCGCTCCTTGAAGTCCGGCCACTCCCGGCCCGAGACCGCGACCTCGTTCAATGCCTCACCGGTGCCGATCCCGAGGATGACGCGCCCCTCGGTGAGCAGGGCCATCGTCGCGAAGGTCTGCGCGATGACGGCCGGGTTGTAGCGGAAGGTCGGCGTGAGCACGCTGGTGCCGAGCTGCAGGCGCGAGGTGCGCTCCCCGACGGCGGCGAGCCAGGTCAGTGCTGAGGGGGCGTGGCCGCCCTCGTGCCGCCAGGGCAGGAAGTGGTCCGACACCCAGGCGCTGTCGAGGCCCACCTCCTCGGCCTGCACCGCGAACTCGACCAGTTCGCGCGGGCCGAACTGCTCGGCGGACGCCTTGTACCCGATCTTGACGCTCACGCCGCGAGACTACGCGCGGGTGCCGGGCCCCGCAGTCACGTCGCCGGTGGTCAGGGGGCCGGTCGCACTCGCTGTACCCCGACGCCGTCGTCGGTCACGAACCTCACGACGGGGCCCGCACTGCCCGCGCCGCCGACTCCACCGCGTCCACGATGCCCATGTACCCCGTGCACCGGCAGATGTGCCCGGCCATCTCCGCGCGGATGCGTTCCCGGTCCGGGGCGGGCTCGACCTCGAGGAGGTGCGTCGCGGTCATGAGCATCCCCGGGGTGCACGCGCCGCACTGCAGCCCGTGGCAGGTCGAGAAGGCCTCCTGCAGCGGGTCCAGCGTCCCGTCCGGAGCCGCGAGCCCCTCGACCGTGCGCACCGTCGAGCCGTCGGCCTGCACCGCGAACATCAAGCACGCGCGGGCAGGCTCGGCGTCGACGAGCACGGTGCACGCGCCGCACACCCCGTGCTCGCAGCCGAGGTGGGTGCCGGTCAGCCCGAGGTCCTCGCGCAGCGCGTCGGCCAGGGTCCGCCGGGGCTCGACGTCGAGGCGGTGCCGTGTGCCGTTGACGGTCAGCGTGATCCTCATACCGGCTCCCTGCGGTGGCTGGAGGTGGCGGACCGGTCCCCGGCGCGGGCGAGGTCCGTCAGCGCCCGCCGGGTCATCTCGTGGGTGAGCGCGCGGCGGTACCCGGCGCTGCCGTGCAGGTCGGAGACCGGATCGACGTCGTCGGCGGCCGCGTCGGCGAGGCGGTCCACGTGGTCCGGGCCGAGCGGGCCGCCCCCGGGATCGAGGGCGTCGAGCGCCTCCTCGCCCCCGACGAGGTGGGGCGTGCCGGCCACGCCCCCGACGACGACGCGGAGCCGATCACCGAAGCGGGCGGCGACCACGGAGACGACGGCGAAGTCGCCGTGCCGGCGCGCGAACTCGGCGAACCCCCAGGCGTCGGGGATCGGCAGCTCGACCCCGGTGAGCACCTCGTCGTCGGCCAGGTCGCTCTGCAGGGCGCCGACGAACAGCCCGTCCGCGTCGACCCGCCGCGTCCCGCCCGGCCCGGCGACGTGCACGGCCCCGGCGCACGCGCGCAGCACCGCGGGCAGCTCGGCCGCCGGGTCGGCGTGGGCCAGGCTGCCGCCGAGGGTGCCGCGGCTGCGGATCGCGGTGTGCCCGATCCAGCCGGCGGCGGCCGCGACGAGCGGGTGCCCGTCCTGCGCGGCGAGGGCGGTGTGGCGCACGAGCGCGCCGGCATGCAGGACGCCCTCGCGCCCCGCGAGGTCCGCGAGGCCCGGGACGCGGTTGACGTCCACGAGCACGTCCGGGCGGGCCCTGCGCAGGGCGAGCACGGGCACGAGCGACTGCCCGCCGGCCAGGATCTTGCCCTCGCCGTCGGCGTCGGCGAGGGCCGCCACGGCGTCGGCGACGTCGGTGGCGCGGTGGTAGGAGAAGGGCGGGCACTTCACCGGTCCGCACCTCCGTGCAGCAGCGCCCAGATCCGGGCGGGCGTGACGGGCAGGTCGTCGACCTCGACGCCGAGGGCGTCGGCCAGGGCGCCCGCGACGACGGCGTTGGGCGCGAGCGTGCCGCCCTCGCCCACCCCGCGGGCCCCGGTCGGGTTGGCCGCGGGGGTGCTGACGTGGTCGATGGTCAGCTCCGGGATCTCGCCGGCGGTCGGCATGAGGTAGTCGAGCAGGGTGCCGGTGGTGAGGTTGCCGACGTCGTCGTAGACGAGGTGCTCGTACATCGCCCCGCCGATGCCCTGCGCGATCGCGCCGGCGATCTGCCCGTCGACGATCACGGGGTGCACGATCGTGCCGGCGTCCTCCACACAGACCCAGGACAGGATCGTCGTCCCGCCGGTCACGGGGTCGAACTCGAGGGCCGCGATCTGGACCCCGGCGGCGAACGCGCCGCGGACCGGGTCGTAGAACTTCGTGCCCTCCAGCCCGGGCTCGAAGCCCTCGGGCAGCCGGTCGGACTGCAGGTAGGCCACCCGGGCCACCTCGGCCAGCGCGATGACCGGCTTCTCCTGCCCCCGGACGTACACCTGGCCGCCGCGCAGGTCGAGGTCGGAGACGTCGACCTCGCGCAGCGCCCCGGCCAGCGCGAGCACCTTGTCCCGCACGTCGGTGCCGGCGAGCTGGGCGGCACCCCCGCCGATCACGGCCTGGCGGGAGGAGAACGCGCCGAAGCCCCACAGTGACTCGTCGGTGTCGCCGTAGCGCACCGTCACGTCGTCGTAGGCCACGCCGAGGGCGTCGGCGACGACCTGGGCCATCGTCGTCTCCAGCCCCTGGCCCTGGGAGGTGACGCCGGAGAAGACGGTCACCCGCCCGTCGGGGTTGACCCGCACGGTGCAGGCGTCGTGGCCGGTCCGGAACGGCATCCGCGGCCCGGCCGACGCGGCGCGGCCCAGCCCGGTGAGCTCGTTGTAGATCCCGACGCCGATCCCGATCGGTCGCTCCCCGGCTTCCCGGCGGCGGGCCTGCTCGGCCCGCCAGCGCTCGACGTCGAACACCTCGACGGCGCGGTCGAGGCAGGCCTCGTAGGCCCCGGAGTCGTCGACGAGTCGTGACGGCATCTTGTACGGGATGTCCGCGGGGAGGATGAGGTTGCGGCGGCGCAGCGCGATCGGGTCCATGCGCAGCGCCCGCGCGCCGGAGTCCATGAGGGCCTCCATCGCGAACACCGTCGAGGGCCGCGCGACCCCGCGGTACGGCCCGGACGGGCTGGTGTTGGTCGCGACGCCGCGCACCGTGGCCTCGTAGTGGGACAGCTTGTAGGGCCCGGTGAGCAGACCGCCCGCCATCAGCGGCTCGATCCCCGCGGTCCACGGGTAGACCGAGTACGCGCCGGTGTTGCACCAGACATCGGCGGTGACCGCGAGCAGTTCGCCGTCGGCGGCGAACCCGGCGCGCAGGACGTAGCGGTGGTCGCGGGCGTGGGTGGCCGCCAGCAGGTGCTCGACGCGGTCCTCGACCCACTTCAGGGCGGTGTCCGGCGTCGCGATCGCCATGAGGCACAGCGCCACGTCCTCGGGGTAGAGGACGGACTTCACGCCGAACCCGCCCCCGACGTCGGGGGCGATCACGCGGACGTCGCCCTCCGGGAGCTCGAGCAGCTCGGCGAGCTGGGTGCGCACGAGGTGGGGCACCTGGGTGCCGGACCAGAAGGTGAGGCGCCGGTCGGCGCCGTCGAACCGGGCGACGCCGGCGCGGCACTCGATGGGGTTGCCGCCGTGCCGGTTGGTCGTCAGCTCCCGCTCGACGACGACGTCCGCCTGCGCCAGCGCGTCGGCGGCGTCGCCCGCGCGGAAGGTGCGGGAGAGCAGCAGGTTGTCGGGGGCCTCGTCGTGCACGGGGTCGGTGGGCACGGCCCAGGCGCACACGGTCGGAGCCAGCGGCTCGTAGTCGACGTCGACGCCCTCGGCGCCGTCCTCGGCGAGGTAGCGGTCGTCGGCCACGACGGCGGCGACGGCCTCCCCGGCGAAGCGGACCTTCCCGCGGGCCAGCGGCGGCTGGTCGGTCTCGACGTAGCCGGGCAGCGCCGACCGCGCGCGCAGCGACACGGCGCGCATCGCCGGGTGCTCGCCGGTGAAGACCGTGTGCACGCCCTCGGTCGCCAGCGCCGCCGTCGTGTCGATCGCGCTCAGCCGGGCGTGGGCGATCGGGCTGCGGACGAACGTCACGTGCCGCATCCGCGGCAGCACGAGGTCGGACACGTAGCGCCCGCGCCCGGTGAGCAGCCGCGTGTCCTCCTTGCGACGGACCGCGGTGCCGGTGGCGGGCCGGTGTTCCCCGACGGGCTGGGGCTCGACGGCGGTCATGGCATCGCGAACCCGCCGTTGACCGACAGGACCTGCCCCGTCGTCCACGACGAGCAGGGGGACGCGAGCAGCAGGATCGTCGGGGTGACGTCCTCGGGCCGGCCGAGACGGCGCAGCGGGTAGAGCGCGGTGATCTTCTCGAGGCGCTCGTCGGAGGTCCCGCCGGTGTGGGCGGCGAAGTTGTCGGTCTGCACCAGCCCGAGTGACACCGCGTTGGCCCGGATCCCGTGCCGCGCGAGCTCCTTGGCCAGTGATTTGGTCAGGCCGAGCGTGGACGAGCGGGCCGTGGCGGTGACGGTGAGCCCGGACTCGCCGACCCGCCCGGAGTCGCCCATCAGGGAGACGATCGACCCGCCGCCGTGGTCGGCCATCCGCGTGGCCGCGGCGTGCGAGATGCGCAGCGTGCCGGTGACGGTCACGTCGATCTCGTCGGCGAAGTCCGCCGCGGTGCGCTCGAGGAAGCGGCCGCGGCTGGTGACCGCGGCGTTGTTGACCAGCACGCCGAGGGGGCCGAGCTCGGACTCGACGGTGTCGAGCGCGCGGGCGATCGAGGCGTCGTCGCGGGTGTCGACGCCGACCGCGATCGCCTTCACCCCGGCGGTGCGGGCGGCAGCCGCGGCCTGCTCGGCGCCCTCGCCGGAGGTGTGGTGGCCGAACGCGACCTGGGCGCCCTCGGCGGCGAACGCCTCGCCGACGGCGCGGCCGAGGCCCTGCCCGGCGCCGGTGACCAGCACGGTCGTGCCGGCGAGCTGGAGGTCCATGAACTGCTCCTGGTGGCGTGGTGGCTAGACGGTGACGAAGCGGCGGCGTTCGCCGACGGTGACGATCCGGCCGAAGGCCAGACCGGGGAGGTGGCCGGGGGCGACGAGGTCGGACGTGTCGGCGACCTCGTCGGCGAGCCGGTTGCGCATCGCCTGCGCGGCCGCCGGGTCGACGTCGAACACGGCCTCCCAGTCGGGCTCGGCGAGCTCGACCACCGAGTGCGCGACGTCGCCGATCAGCAGCGCCCGCTCGCCGCGGCTGGACACCACGTAGGTGGTCGAGCCGGGCGTGTGGCCGGGGGTCGGGCGGGCGTCGAGGCCGGGGGCGAGCGTGTGCTCGGCGTCGAAGGTCTCGACCCGCTCACGCAGCGGGGCGAGCTTGCGCGCCGCACCCGGGTCGGCGATCGGGGCATCGACGAAGTGCGCCCAGTCGGCCTCGTGGACGCGGTAGGTGGCGCGCGGGAAGACGACCTCGCCGCGGCTGGTGGCCCACCCGACGTGGTCGAAGTGCAGGTGGGTGAAGACGACGTCGGTGACGTCCTGTGGCGCGGTCCCGGTGGCGGCGAGCGCGTCGAGGAACCCGCCGCCGGCGTAGTGGTCGTTGTGGATGCGCCCGACCCCGGCGTCCACGAGCACCGTCCGGTCCCCGGTGCGCAGCAGGAACCCGCCGAGGGTGAGCACGAGGTCGCCGTGGGCGTCGAGCGCGTCGGGGTGGCAGGCCCAGCGGTCGTCGCCGGGGGCGGCGAGCACCTCGCGGGCGTTCTCCCGGCCGGTGCCGTCGACGATGGGTGAGATCTCGAGGTCGCCGACCTTCACGAGGGGACCTTCCTCTCCTCGAGGAGGCGGGCCAGCTCGAAGCGCTTCACCTTGCCCGAACCGGTGCGCGGGATCGTCGTCGTGAACCGGATCTCCGCGGGCACCTTGAACGCGGAGAGGCCGCGGCGGCAGTGCGCACGCAGCTCCTCGTCGTCGAGCAGGGCCTCGTCCGGTGGGTCCCCGCCGGGGACGACGAAGGCGACCGGCACCTCTCCGAGGTCGGGGTGCGGGCGCCCGACGACGGCGGCGTCCGCCACCCCGGGCGCGCGCAGGAGGACGCTCTCGATCTCCGCGGGGTAGATGTTCTCGCCGCCGCGGATGATCATCTCCTTGGTGCGGCCGCAGATCGTGAGGTAGCCGTGCGGGTCGGCCCGGGCGAGGTCGCCGGTGCGGTACCAGCCGTCGACCAGGACCTCGGCGGTCTGCTCGGGTTTGCCGTGGTAGCCGCGCATGACGTTCGGGCCCCGGACCCACAGCTCACCCTCGCCGCCGGGTGGGGCGTCGGTCCCGGTGGCCGGGTCGACCAGCCGGACGGCGAGCCCCGGCAGTGGCAGCCCGCACGACCCGTAGGGCCGCCCGCCGTGCGGCCAGTTCATCGTGACCATCGTCGAGGTCTCGGTGATGCCGTACCCGTCGAGCAGCGGGATCCCGAAGCGGTCCTCGAAGGCCCGGTCGAGCGCGGCGGGCAGGATCGCGCCGGCCGAGATCGCGACGCGGAGCCGGTGCGGCGGCGTGCTCGCGCCGGCGGCCTGCACGAGGTAGGAGAACCCGGTCGGGACGCCGGGCAGCACGGTGTGGCCGCCGTGGGCGAGCAGGTCCAGCACCCGGGCCGGCGAGAAGCGCGGGAGGATTCGCTCGGAGGCGCCGGTGGCCGCGACCCCGAGAACGCAGAGGTCGAGGGCGTAGGAGTGGAACAGCGGCAGGCCGCAGAGGACGTCGTCGGCCGCGGCGAGGCCCGCGATCGGCGCCCAGCAGGCCGCGACCACCCAGAGGCAGCCCCGCATCGTCAGCTCGACGCCCTTCGGCCGCCCCGTCGTGCCGGAGGTGTAGAGCATGAACGCGGTCGCATCGAGGTCCTGCGGGTCGGGCGCCGGAGTGCGCGGCTCGGTGGCGGTCAGCTCCTCGTAGGCGAGCCAGCCGGGGCGGTGACCACCGGTCAGCACCACGGTCGTGCTGCGGTCGACGAGCCCGGCGACCTGCTCGGCGTGCGCGGTGTCGGTGACCACGACCCGGGCGCCGCAGTCGGCGAGCATGTACGCCAGCTCCGCGGGGGCGGCGTCGGGGTTCAGGCAGGTGGCGACGCCGCCGGCACGGGGGACCGCGAGGTAGGTCTCGGCGGTCTCGACCCGGTTCGCCATGACCATGGCGACCCGGTCGCC
>JAICLN010000274.1 GCA_025925615.1 Actinomycetospora sp.
CCGTGGCGGCGGCCGCCGGGTGGGGTCGGTCGGAGCTGTCCTCGCTGCACCGGCCCAAGCGGGTGGTGGCGCTGGACGCGGTGCCCCGCTCGGCGGTGGGCAAGACGCTGCGGCGGGTGCTCGTCGCGGGCGAGTACACCCCGCTGGCCGACAGCGCCGTCCTCCCTGATCCGAACGAAGGGCACCTTCAGTCGAGTAGTTCGACTGAAGGGCACCTTCGCTCAGAACCGGTGCCCGGACAGCGATCCGGCGAAGGGCGCCCCTCGTCGGATAGACCGACCGAAGGTGCCCTTCGCTCAGAACCGTCGGAGGCCGGCCGGTGAGCGCCGACCAGCCCGACGACCGGCCGACCGACCGGCCCGCCTGGACCCCGGCCCGCGACGAGGACGCCGCTCTCGTCAGCGGCACCGGCGCCTTCCTCGACGACCTCGACCCGCTGCCCGGCACCCTCGTCGCCGCCGTCGTGCGCAGCCCCCACCCGCACGCCCGCATCCGGGGTGCCGACCTCGACCGGGCCCGCACCCACCCCGGGGTCGCCGCCGTCATCGGCCCGGACGAGGTGCGCGCCGCCGTCCGCCCGTTCCCGCTGTCCACCACCACCCCGATGCCCTACCTGCCCAGCGCCGTCGACCGCGCGCGCTACGTCGGCGAGCCGGTCGCCGTCGTGGTCGCGACCGACCGCTACGTGGCCGAGGACGCCGCCGAGCTCGTGGTGCTCGACTACGAGCCGCTCGACGTCGTCGTCGACACCCGCCGCGCCCTGGAACCCGACGCGCCGCTGCTGCACGAGGACGCCGGCACCAACGTCGCCACCGACCGCACGTTCTCCTTCGGCGGGGTCGACGAGGCCTTTGCCCACGCCGCCCACACCGTCCGCGGCGAGTACACGTTCCCGCGGTACTCGTCGGTGCCAATGGAGACCTACGGCGTGGTCGCCCGCTGGACCGACGACGCGGACGGGCCGGCGGTCGAGGCGTGGGCGAACTTCCACGGCCCGTTCACGATGGTGCCGGTCGCCGCGGGGGCGCTCGGCCTGCCCCCGAGCCGCTTCCGGCTCCACGTCCCGGCCGACATCGGGGGCAGCTTCGGCATCAAGTCGGGCATCTATCCCTACGTCGTGCTCATGGCGCTCGCCTCGAAGCACGCGGGCCGACCGGTCCGCTGGACCGAGGACCGCATCGAGCACCTGCTCGCCAGTTCCTCCGGCGCCGGACGGGTGATGACCTTCGAGGCGGCCGTCGACGACGACGGCGGGGTCACGGCGTTGCGCGCCGACCTCGTCGACGACGTCGGGGCCTACCTGCGCCCGCCCGAGCCGTCCACGCTCTACCGCTGCTTCGGCAACATCACCGGCGCCTACGACGTGCCCGCGGTCGCCATCCGGGCGCGGGCCGTCGTCACCAACCGGGCCCCGACGGGGCTCAACCGCGGCTTCGGCGGCCAGCAGCTCTACTTCGGACTGGAGCGGCTGATGGACGCGGTCGCGACGGCGACGGGGCTCGACGTCGCCGAGGTCCGCCGCCGCAACCTCGTCCGGACCTTCCCCCACCGCACCCCGACCGGCGGGCTCTACGACTCCGGCGACTACGTCCGCGCCCTCGAGGTGCTCGTGGCCAAGGGCGGGTACGACGAGCTGCGGGTCCGCCAGGTCCGGGAACGGGACGCCGGCGCGTACTACGGAGTCGGACTCGCCCTCGTCGTCGACCCGTCCGGCACGAACATCGGCTACGTCGGGCTCGCGACGCCCGCCCCGGAGCGCAAGCCCGGCCGGGACAAGTCCGGCTCCACGGAGCTCGTCCGTGCCTCGGTGGACGTGCAGGGCGTCGTGACGGTGCTGCTGGGCTCCGTCCCGCAGGGCCAGGGCCACGCGACCGTCGCCCGGCGGGTGGCCGCACGACGGCTCGGGCTGCCGGTCGAGCAGGTCCGCGTCCGGGTCGAGATGGACACCGCGACGACGCCGTGGACGGTCACCTCGGGCAGCTACTCCTCGCGGTTCGCGCCGTTGGTGACGAGCGCGGTGATCGCGGCGGTCGACCGGCTCGCCGAGTCGGTGCGCGGCGCGGCCACGGTCATGCTCGGGCTGGAGCCGGGCGCCGCCGCCGGTCTGGAGCTCGCGGACGGTGAGGTCCGCGACCCGTCGTCGGGAACCTCCTGCCGCTTCCGGCACGCGGCCGGTCTCATCCACTGGGATCCGGGGGCGCTCCCGGTGGAGGTCCCGGCACGCACGAGCGCCGAGGGCGAGTTCCGTCCGCCCGAGGCGGTGGCGGCCACCGCGGAAGACAAGATCAATTCGTCGCTCTGCTACGGCTTCGTCGCCGAGATGGTCGGGGTCCGGATCGACCCCGACACCTTCGAGATCACGCTGGACCGGGTCGTGAGCGTCCACGACGCCGGCACCGTCCTCGACCCCGTGCTCCTCGATGGCCAGGTGCACGGAGCGCTCGTCCACGGCCTCGGCGGGGCGCTCTACGAGGAGTTCCGGTACTCCGACGCGGGACAACCGCAGTCGGCGACGTTCCTCGACTACCTCTGCCCGACCACCGCCGAGACCGCCTTCGAGCTGGTCTCCGACCACCTCGAGTCCCCCTCGCCGCTCACTCCGCTCGGCGCGAAGGGCTGCGGCGAGGGCAGCTCGATGAGCATGCCGGTGGCGATCGCGAACGCGGTCGCCGACGCCCTCGCCCCCGCGGGCGTCGAGATCGACTCGCTGCCCCTGCACGGCGAGGTCCTGCACCAGCTCCTCGAGAGGAAGGACGCCTGATGGCACTCACCGGCGGCGAGGTCCGGCTCGAGCGCAGCCACGACGGCCGGGTCGCGAACCTCGTCCTGGCCCACGGCCCCTACACGGTGATCACGTGGGAGATGCGGACGCTGGTCGCGCGCCGGTTCGCCGAGATCGACCGCGATCCCGACGTGGCGGTGGTCGTCATCCGCTCCGACGGCGAGCACTTCTCGTCGGGCGGGGACATCGCGGGGTTCATGGAGGTCGACCCGATCGACTTCACCGACCTCGGACACGAGGTCACCGCGGCGTCACGCAGCCCCAAGCCGGTCGTCGTCGCGGTCGACGGGTACTGCTTCGGGGTCGGGTGCGAGCTCGCACTGTCCTGCGACATCCGGCTGGCCACCGAGCGCAGCCGCTTCGCCCTCCCGGAGATGAACCTCGGGATGATCCCCGGCTCCGGGGGCACGCAGCGGCTGGCGCGGCTCATCGGGCTGTCCCGCGCCAAGCACCACATCATGACGGCCAGGCGGATCACCGGCACCGAGGCCGCGGACTGGGGCCTCGTCGCCGAGCTGCACCCCGACCGCGAGGCGCTCGACAAGGCCACCGACGCCCTCGTCGACAAGCTGCTGGGCTTCTCCCCGACCGCGTTGCGCACCGCCAAGGAGGTGCTCGACCGCGGGATCGACGCGCCGCTGTACTCGGGCATCGAGCTGGAGCGGAAGGCCTACGCGATGCTGCGCGCGAGCCACGATTTCGCCGAGGGCGTCGCCGCGTTCACCGAGAAGCGCGCCCCGCGGTTCACGGGGCGCTAGATGAAACCAGCTCCGTTCGCCTACCACCGGCCCGACAGCGTCGGCGAGGCCGTCGAGGCCCTGGCCGCCGGCGACGCCAAGGTCCTCGCCGGGGGGCAGTCCCTCGTCCCGGTGCTCGCGATGCGGCTGGGCCGACCGGGCACGCTGGTCGACATCACCGCGCTCGCCGAGCTGGGGCGGGTGGAACGCCGCGGCGACGAGCTCCGCGTCGGTGCCGCAGTGCGGCAGCGCCGCGTCGAACGGGATCCGGCGACGGCGTCCGTCCCCCTGATCGGGCGCGCGATGCCCTTCGTCGGCCACCGCGAGCTGCGCAGCCGCGGCACGGTCTGCGGGAGCCTCGCCCACGCCGACCCGGCCGCCGAGCTGCCCGCCGTCGCGGCGTGCCTCGGCGCGGTCGTCGAGATCACCGGCTCGCGCGGCGACCGCGAGGTGCCCGCCGCCGAGCTCGTGACGGGCGCGATGACCACGGCCTGCTCGCCCGACGAGCTGATCACCGGGGTCCGGTTCCCGACGAGGGGTCCGGGTGAGGGTTTCGGGTTCGCCGAGCTGGCCCGCCGCCACGGCGACTTCGCGCTCGCCGGGGTGGCGGTGCGGGTGCGGACCTCGTCGGGTCTGGTCCGCGACGCCACCCTCGCGGCGTTCGGGGTCTCCGACCGCCCCGTCGTCCGGGACGTCACCGACCTGCTCCGGGACGCCGTCACCGAGGCGGACCTGCGGCCCGCCACCGCCGCGCTGGCCGCCGAGGTCGTCGACACCGCCGGCGACGCCCACGGCTCCACCGCCTACCGCGCTCGTCTGCTCGGGGTGCTCGCCGCCCGCGAGCTCGCCCGGGCCCACCAGGAGGCCCTCCGATGACCTATGTGGCCGCCGACGGCACGCTCGACGTCACCCTCACCGTCAACGGCCGGGCGACCACGCTCGCCGTCGCCCCCCGCACGACCCTCTCCGACGTGCTGCGCGACCGGCTCGGCCTCACCGGCACCCACGTCGGCTGCGAGCACGGGGTGTGCGGGATGTGCACGGTCCTCGTCGACGGCGAGGCGGCCCGGGCCTGCCTGCTCTTCGCCGTCCAGTGCGAGGGCACCGAGATCACGACGGTGGAGGGGCTCGGCAGCGCCGGCGACCAGCATCCGTTGCAGCAGGCGTTCTCCCACCACCACGCCCTGCAGTGCGGGTTCTGCACGCCCGGGATGCTGATGTCGTCCTACGACCTGCTCGCCGGCGGCACCTACGACGAGGCCACGCTGGCCGAGGACATGTCCGGGGTCCTCTGCCGCTGCACCGGCTACCGCGGAATCCTGGCCGCCGTGGCCGACGTCGCCGCGACCCATCCCGAGGGCGTGCCCGCGCCCCGGGCCGGCGTCCCGGCGGCGCTCGTGGGGCGGTCCGGGGTGGCGAGCCCGGGCGCGGGCGTCGAATCTCCGGAGGTCGGGGAGGGCCCGCTCGCGGTGACCATCCCCTCGGGCCCGCCGACGGTGACCGTCGAGGTCGAGTCGGCTCTCGCGTCACCGGTCGACGACGTCTGGGCGGTGCTCGCCGACTTCGAACGCCTCGCCGCCTGCCTGCCGGGCGCCGAGATGACCGCCGATCTGGGCGACGACCGCTACCGGGGCGCCGCCAAGGTCACACTCGGGCCGGTGTCGCTGGCCTTCTCCGGGCTCGCGCACGTCGTGGAGCACGATCCGTCGGCGCACGTCATGCGCGTCCTGGCCCAGGGCGCCGACCGGGGCGGGTCGAGCACGCAGGCCGTGATCCGGTTGGCCGCGCAGGCACGGGACGACGGCGGGACGACGCTACGGGCCGGGGCCGACGTGTACCTCTCCGGCCGGATCGCGCAGTTCGGGCGCGCGCTCGCCGGGGACGTCTCCCGGCGGATGTTCGAGCAGTTCGCCGCCGCCGTCGACGAGGCGGCGCGCACCGGCGAGGCACCGCACCCCTCGTCGGGACCCGGTCCGGTCCGGTTGGTGCTGGCCGCGCTGCGTGCCCGGCTGCGTGAGGTGTGGCGCGTCCGTGGCGTCGGCCGCCGCACGTGGCGCTCCTGACCGGCAGGCCCGCGAGGCCGGAGTCCGGGGGCGCGACCGCGTCACGGTGACGCGGTCGGCCTCTGCTCCGGAGGCCGAGCCTGCGATCGAGAGCGCTGATCTCCGGAGGGAGACATGACCACGGACCTCGCCGCCGACGGCAC
>JAICLN010000013.1 GCA_025925615.1 Actinomycetospora sp.
CGGGGCGCGACGAACCTGCTGCCCCTGGTCGCCCGGGCTGCGGCCGGGGGCGAGCCCCTGGCGGTCTTCGGCGACGACTGGCCCACCCCGGACGGGACGTGCCTGCGCGACTACGTGCACGTCGAGGATCTCGCCGAGGCCCACGTGGCGGCCGTGCAGGCGCTGCTCGACGACGCCGCACCCTCGCCCGGGGCGCTCAACGTGGGCCGCAACGAGCCGACGAGCGTCCTCGAGGTGATCGCGGCCGTGGAGCGGGCGCACGGCGCGCCGGTGCCCTACCGGATCGCGCCGCGCCGCCCGGGTGACCCGGCCCGCGTCGTCGCCGACGCTTCGCGGATCGCCGACGTCCTGGGCTGGCGCGCGACCCGGGGGGTGGACCAGATGGCTGTGTCTTCGCGCCAAGACTGACGTTGGGACAGCGCTCGTCCCTCGCGCTGTCCCAACCGTCACTCGGCGCGTCCGGGGTCAGCTCTGGAACTCGCCGTCCGCGTCGAGCGTGCGGTAGTAGCCGGACAGGTCCATGCGCCGCTTGGCGTTCACGGTGGACTTGCCCTCGTCGACGAAGAGGCGCAGCGGGATCGCGCGGAAGTCGAAGCTCACCCGCGAGGTCGGGGTGTCGTTCGGGTAGTTCCCGTGGCGGTTGTTCACCGCGTCGAACCGGAACACCTCGCCCGGCTCCACGACCGCCGGGGAGTACGTGTCGCTGCCCGGCGTGTCCTCGATCCACATCGAGTTGTTGCCGTAGGCCCGGGTCAGCGGCAGCCAGTAGTTCAGCGTGGCCGGCTGGTGGTTGTAGTCCGAGTCCTTGTGGAACTCGCTCACGGCCACGCTGCCGGGGCGGTGCACGCGGAAGGTGGGCACGCGCTGCACGGCGAGGTCCTCGCCGTACTGCGGGAGGATCCACTCCACGAGGAAGCGGTCGTAGAGGTCCCGGACCTGCTCGTACTCGCGGTAGAAGATCGAGTGGTCGTCGGAGTCCTGGTCGTGGTTGTCCACGTCCGACCGGCGCCCGAGCTCGTGGATCTTCTCGAGGTCGGGGGTGTCGAGGATCTTCGCGACGACGGTCGCGAAGGGGAACTCGATCGGGTCGTAGGTCAGGACGGTGCCGTGCTCGCTCCGGTCGGCCATGGGGAGCCCTTCCTTGTCGTCTTCCCCGGTCGGTGAGCGGTCCTCTCCGCCGGGTGTCAGCTGGGGGAGCGCAGGAGCTCCCGGTACAGGGTCACGAGTCGATCGGCCCAGGCATCGGCGCCGAAGGAGCGCACGCTCTCGCGCGCCCGGGCCCCGATGCGCACCCGGACCTCGTCGTCCGAGAGCAGCTTGTCCAGCGCCGCGGTGAGCGCCGGGGGATCACCGACGGGGACGACGGCGCCGTTGTCCCCGTCCCGCACGAGGGTCGCCAGCCCGCCCACCGGCGTGACGACGGGGCACAGGCCCCAGGCCATGCCCTCCAGCACCGACATCGGCAGGCCCTCCCACCAGCTCGGCAGCAGGAGGATCTGGGCGGTGTGCAGGAGCTCGTCGCGCTCGTCCGGGCCGATCCAGGTGCGGATGTCGACGGTGCCGTCGAGGCCGTTCGCGGCGACCGCCCGGCGGACCGCGTCCGCGTCCCCGTGACCGGCGAGCGTCACGTGCAGCCGCGCCCGCTGGGCGGCGTCCAGGCCGGCGAGGGCGGTGACGAGGTCGAAGACGCCCTTGCGGTCGATGAGCCGCCCGAGGAACACGGCGCCGACCGTCGCGGTGCGCGGGTTGCGGGTGGGCACGGTCGCAGGCCACTCGACGGGGTTGGCGAACACGACGACGCGGTCGTCGGGCAGGCCCAGGCGCGAGGTGTAGACCTCGCGGGCCCCGGGGGCGAGGACGACGACGCGGTCCGCGCGCAGCAGCCACGCCACCACGGGGCGCAGGGGCGCCGGCAGGGCGTCGAACCAGTCGGCGAAGGCGCCGGCGTGGGTGTGCAGCACGGTGGGGACGCCGCGGGCACGCGCGGTCGCCACGATGACGCCCTTGCGCAGCGCGGACAGTCCCTTGGCCACGTGCAGGTGCACGACGTCGACCCGGCCGGTGAGGACCAGCAGGAGCGCCCGGGCGATGCCGCCGACCATCAGCTGCAGGCGCCGAAGCGCCCCGGCCTCGTCGTAGGTCGTGACGACCCGGACCTCGACGTCGTCACGCGCCGCGAGGAACCGCTCGTGCAGCCGCTGGACGGCCGCGATCCCGCCCGGCGTGGACGAGGTCTGCCCGACGACGAGGACCCGGAGCCGGTCGCCGCCGGTGCGCCCCTGCGCCGGGTCGGTCACCGGTCGGTGACCGCCGACGCGGTGGTGCGCGCGCCCGGATCGAGGGCGGCGGCCGGGTCGACCGTGGCGTACGCGGCGAGGAGCGCCTCCTGCGAGTGCGTCCACGACAGGGCGCCGGCGACGCGCTCGCGCCCGACCTCGCCCATCTGCTTGCGCCGCACCGGGTCGTCCAGGAGCTCCGAGATGAGCGCGGCGTACTCGTCGACGTCGTTGGGGCGCGCGAAGAGTGCCGCGTCGCCGGCCGAGACCCGGCTCTCGGTGAGGTCGAACGAGACCATCGGCAGCCCCATCGCCATGTACTCCATGATCTTGTTCATGGTGGACACGTCGTTGAGCGGGTTCAGCGGGTCGGGGGCCAGGCCCAGGCACGCCGTCGACAGGTAGCGGCGCACCAGCGGCGTGTCGGCCATACCGGTGAACGTCACGCGGTCGTCGAGACCCAGGCGCTGGGCGAGGTCGACGACGTCGTCGAAGGCGTCGCCGCCGCCGAGGAACGCGGCGTGCCAGTCGTCGCGGCGCTCCGCGAGCTGGGACAGGGCGCGGACGGCGTAGTCCACGCCGTCCTGCGGGCCCATGACGCCGAGGTAGACCAGCAGGTGCTCCCGGCCCCGCGCCAGCTCCGGCTCCGGCGGCACCTGCTTGAAGCGGTCGAGGGCGGGCGCGCTGCGCACCGTGAAGGCGCGGGATCCGCGCACGCGGCCGCGGCCGACGGCCTTGGCGCGGTAGCTCTCGTTGGTCGAGATGACGACGTCGGCGGTGCGGTAGGTGAGGAACTCGACGAGCCGCAGGCCCCAGTAGAGGGCGTCGCGCTTCGGGCGGAAGCGGGAGAGGTAGAGCTCCGGCACGAGGTCGTGCTGGTCGAACACCACGCGGGTGCGGACGCCGTGGCGTCGCCCGATCACCCGCAGCACGAGGGCCACGAGGAAGAGCAGGTCCGGCGGGTTGCACAGGTGCACGACGTCGACCGGGGCCCGCCGGGTGATCGCGCGGGCCAGCCGGATCGAGTGGAAGAGCGCGGAGGCGTACTCCTCGAGGTAGCCCTGCGGGCCCCCGCTCGCCGCCTGTAGCGGGTAGCGGTGGATCGCCACGCCGTCGACGACGGCCTCGCGCTCGGTGTCCCTCTCGGTCCCCAGGGGGCAGATCACCTCGACGTCCCAGCCGCGGTCGCGCAGCGTCGTGGCCTCCTGCCACACGCGGCGGTCGAACGGCACCGAGAGGTTCTCGACGAGGATGAGTGCTCTGCCGGGCAAGATCCTGGGTCCGTCCTGTCGGGGCCGGGGCGATCCGATCGGCGACCGGTCGGGTCGGTGACCACGGTAGCGATGCCGTCCCGAGGTGCCTCGGGTGCCTGCCGTCCCCGTTCCGGGCGCGGATGACTCGGCGATGAGTAGACGTTCAGTGAGCGGTCGAGGTTGCGTCGCCGGCCGACCGGGGCCACGCCCCCGATCGGGTCCGGGGCGCGGGACGCCGAGTGAGCTGATGCGACGATGACGGGCGAACAAACGCTCCGGGCAATACGGGCGTCGGGCCCCGGAGCGGGCACCGGTAGCGTCCCGGATCACCCGAACGGGTCGCCTGAGGGGGTCGTGGAGAGATGCACGTACACGTGGAGCTGCCCGAGGAGCTCGACGTGGAGGAGTACCGCCTGCGCAACGCGCGCGGTGAGATTCCCGACCACACGCCGTACGGCCTGCACCACATCGGCGACGACGGCGACGTCGTCACCTTCCGCAGGCCGGCGCACGGTGCGATCGCGTACGCCTCGCGCAAGGTCCGCAACCGGCTGGACATGTACGAGGCCGTCACCGCGGTGACCGGCGCCCGGCAGCGCCGCGGGGCGGACGCGCTGCTGTGCATCGACGAGCGCACCGGGGTGCCCGCGCTGTTCACCTCACCGCGGCGCCCCGTCGTCACCGGGATCGGCTGGCTGGAGCGCCCGGAGATGCTCCCGCCGACGCAGCGTCGTGCGACCACGGCCGCGCTGCGCCGCGCCGCGGGCCTGTTCACCCAGTCCCCGGGACTCGTGCCGATCCTGAAGGAGCACTGGGACCTCGACCCGGACCGCGTCCACGGCGTGACCCTCGGGATCGACCCCGACTTCTATCCCGAGCAACCGTGGGAGGGCCGTGACTCCGGCGGCGTGACCGTCACCAGCGTCGGCGACGACCGCAACCGCGACCACGCGACGCTAGTCGGCGCCGTCGAGCGCGTCCGCGCGGCCGGGCTGCCGGCCTGGCTCGAGCTGGCCACGACGCTGCCCGTCGCGCTCCCGCCCGACGCCGGCGTGGTCCACGCCCGGCGGATGAACGCGGCGATGCGCGGGCTGTACCAGCGCTCGACCGTGGTCGCGATCGCGCTGCGCCCCAACCCGGTGGGGGCGGGCCTCACGGTGGCTCTGGAGGGGCTGGCGAGCGGCCGCCCGGTGGTGGCCACGAACAACCCCGGCATGGAGACCTACGTCGACCACGGCCGCACCGGGCTGCTGGTCCCCCCGGACGACCCGGCGGCGATGGCCGACGCGATCGGCGAGCTGCTCTCCGACCCCGAGCGCGCCGCGGCGATGGGTGCAGCCGGACGCAAGGAGGTCGAGGCCCGCTTCACCTCCGCGCACATGGCCGGCGAGCTGCGCGCCATCCTGCGCGGGGTGACCGGGTAGCGGGTTCGGCCCGACCCCTCGCGACGGCCGACGATGCGGCGTCGGGCACTCTCCGTGCGCAGGTCACTGCGACGTACGTGACCTCGTCACCCACCCCGGCAACCCCGTGCGGGCGAACGCGTCATAACGTGGAGACAGCCCGGTGAGCGCGCCGGGAGCCGGCGACCAGCACGGGCCGCCGGCCGCGGGGAAGGAGCACCAGGGTGACCAACGTCCTTTCGAACCCCTCGTTCGACGACTCGACGCGGCGGGAGCACCTCTACCGCGGTGACGTGATGATCTACGGCGCCTCGCCGGCCACGCTCGCGCTGGTGGAGTTCACCCGCGGGCTCGTCGAGGAGGCTTTCGGCGAGGTCGGGGAGGGCGGGCTGGAGCCCCAGACCGCGCAGCACCACATGGAGGTCGAGAAGTTCGCCGCGTTGCTGGCGGACCTCAAGCCGCGGTTCATCCACCACCCGCGGTGCAAGGAACTGCTCCCGGCCGTGCTGGAGGAGCGCGGCTGTGACCCGGAGCGGACCTACTTCGACGTGCCGCGCCTGCGGACGTCGACCTCGAACGACTACCTGACGACGGGGATCGCCTACGCCTTCCACCCGCACCGCGACACCTGGTACTCCGCGCCGATGTGCCAGACGAACTGGTGGATGCCGGTCTACCCGGTGACCGCCGACAACGTCATGGCCTTCCACCCGAAGTACATGACCCAGGGCGTCAAGAACGGCTCGCGGCGCTACGACTACGGCGAGTGGAACCGCACCAGCCGCTTCGCGGCCGCCACGCAGATCGGCAAGGACACGCGTGAGCAGCCGAAGCCCGAGGAGCCGGTCGAGCTGGACCCGCAGGTCCGCGTCGTGCCCGAGGTCGGCGGGATGATGGTGTTCTCGGGCAACCAGCTGCATTCGTCGGTGCCGAACACCTCCGGACGGACCCGTTTCTCGATCGACTTCCGCGTGGTCGACATCGACGACGTCGAGGCGGGGCGCGGCTCGCGCAATGTCGACTCGGAGTGCTCCGGGACGACGCTGCGCGACTTCCACCGCTGCTCGGACCTCGCGCCGATGCCCGAGGAGCTCGCCGCCCGCTACGACGGCGTGGCCGTCGTGGGGGCGCTGAGCTGACGCCCGGCGATCAGCGAGGAGCGACCTGGCGTCCCCGCGGGGCCGCCCACGGGCGCAGGGCGGGAGCGACCGGGCGGCCTTCGAACAGGCCGGACGCGGTGCCGATCTCGATCGCCTTGGCGTAGGCGGGCAGCGCATCGGCCACCGCCTGGATCGTGTGGTCGATCTCCGCGTCCGCGTGTGCGGCCGAGACGACGAACGACTGCCCGAGCACACCGCCCTTGAGCAGCTCGCTCAGGAAGAGCGTCCGGTACTCCTGTGACGGGGTACCGGACGCGTCCCGGGTCGCGAAGACCAGGCAGCTCGGGTGCCCGACGACCTCGACGTACTCGCGCAGTCCGGCCTCGTCGATGACGCGGTTCGCCCCGGCGGCCAGCCGCTCGCCGGCTCGGCGCATCGCACTGATGGGGTCCGTCGTGCGGTATGCCTCGACGACGGCCCGGAACGCGGTGAGCCCGACCGTTTCCGGCCCGCTGGTGGTCGAGAGGAGGAAGACCCGCTCGGCGTCGGTGTCGAGACCGCCGAGCTCCATGAGTTCCCGTTTGCCCGCGAGTGCGGCCAGGGCGAACCCGTTGCCCATGGCCTTGCCCCACGTCGACAGATCCGGGCGGACACCGAAGACCTCCTGCGCGCCGCCGGTGGCCCAGCGGAAGCCGGTGATCATCTCGTCGAAGACGAGCACCGTGCCCTCGGCGGTGCACAGCTCGCGCAGCCCTTCCAGGAACCCGGGCTCGGGCGCCGTCGTCCCGGTGGCGGCCTCGGTGAACACCGCGGCGATCCGGCCGTGGTGCCGCGCGAAGAGCGCGCGCAGCGAGTCGAGATCGTTGTAGGAGAACCGGACGGTGCGGTCACGGACCTCGGCCGGGATTCCGGCGCTCATCGCGGTGGAGCCGATGAACCAGTCGTCGGTGGAGAAGAACGGTTGGCTCGCCACGGCGACCATGTCCCGGCCGGTGGCGGCGCGCGCGAGCTTGAGCGCGGCCGTCGTCGCGTCGGATCCGTTCTTGGTGAACTTGACCATGTCGGCACCGGGGACGACCGCGAGGAAGTCCTCGGCCGCCTCGACCTCGAGGACCGACGGCCGGGTGAAGCTGACGCCGCGCGCGAGGACATCCCGCACGGCGTCGATGACGGGCGCGTAGGCGTGACCGAGGGTCACCGCTCGCAGGCCCATGCCGTACTCGACGAACTCGTTGCCGTCCGCGTCCCACACCCGCGCCCCGCGGCCCCGTTCGATGACCGGGGCCATGCCCTCGGGGTACTGGTCGTCCCCGCGTGCGTAGGTGTGCGCCCCGCCCGGCACCATCGTGCGGAGCCGGTTCGAGAGCTCGGTGGAGCGGGCGAAGCTCATGCCCTCGTGATCCATCAGGCGGTACCTCCATGAGGACGGTGCGGGTCCGGGCGGTGACGCGAGTGGCCGACGCCGACGTTCCCCACGACGATTATCGTCCGTGATCGCCGATCGCGGTCGGCAGCGGGGGTGACCGCATCGTCCGGTCCCGGCGCGCGGCCTCACCGAGGGTCAGCCGCCGTGGACGACGTCCGGGGCGGTCGTGGCTCGATCGGCCGTCACGCCGGGATGCGGAGTGCCACCACGACCGGGAGGCGACCGCGCCGGGTCCTCACGAACGGCCGAGAACCGGTCCCCCGACCGGGATGCGGCGACGGCGGCGCCGGAGAATGGCTCGCATGGCGGAGCGTTGTTCTCGCGGAGCGGGCAGTGAGAGCGGCAGGTCGGGCGAGCAGGGTGAGGCGTCATCGTCGGGAACCCGGCGGGTCGTTCCCCTGCGCGCCACGTCCCGGCCGCAGCCGGCCGCAGCACCGGCGTGGGCGGGTCCCCCCGACGAGGAGGCCGGCGGGTGGATCCCGCAGCCTCCGCGGGGCGCCTCGGCGTCCGCGCTCGCGGAGTCGGTCTTCCCGTTCGGGTCGGAGCTGCCGTTCGAGCCCGACGCCGAGGCGGCCGCGTTCCTCAACGCCCCCCGCCGTCCGCTGGCGTTCCACGTCGCGCCGTTCGGGACCCCGCCGTTCGGCAACCCGCCCTCCGGGCCCCGCTCGGTCTTCGGCGGCCCGCTCGACCCCGGCCGCGGCGCCGTCGAGGCGCCCATGTGGGGCCCGGCCTACCCGGCCGGCGCCTGACCGCCGCGCTGCCCGCAGGAGGGGTGGTCGTCCGCGGGGCGTGACAGGCTCGCGGGGTGGCGATCGAGGTGGGGGGCGGGTCGCTCGCCGCCGTCATCGACGAGTTCACCACCTCGCTGCGCACCGACGGGCCCTACCGGCCGCCCACCCCGGACGAGGGCCCCGTGGTCGACCGGCTGGTGGCCGCCGTCCTGGCGGCGTGTGCGGGGACCGCGGGGTGCCGGATCGAGGAGGCGGCACGGACCGCGGGATTCACCGTGGACCACGCGGGCGGGCGCACCGTGCTCGTCTCCGACCCGCGCGGTCCGCGCGCCTGGGGCCTCGTCGTGCTGCCCGCCGTCGTCGGGGAGCCGGCGCCGCAGGTCGTCGTCGAGATCCCGCACCCGCACTCCGACCTGCGCACCGAGCGGGTGGGGCTCGACGTCCTGGCTCGGCTGGACGGGGCGCTGCTGCTCCAGGCCGGGGCGCACCGGCACGCGGCGGCGCCGGCGTGGGCCCGACGCCGGGCCGACTTCCCCGCCGACGTCTCGCACCGCCCGGATTCGGTGTTCGCCCGGCTCGCCACGGGCCTCGTCGCGGCCCGGGGCACGCCACAGGTGCAGATCCACGGGTGCGCGGACCGGGCCGGGTTCGACGTCGTCGCCTCCTCCGGGTCCGGCCCGGCGTCCGCGCTGCTCGCGGAGGTGACGCGGAGCCTGCGTGCCGCGGGCGAGCGCGTGCGCGGTGGCGGCGACCCGGGGTGCGAGGAGCTCTCCGGCACCCGCAACGTCCAGGGCCGGATGGCGGCGCGGTTCGGGACGGCCTTCGTGCACCTGGAGCTCTCCCGCTCGGTGCGGGCCGACCGCGCCCGTCGCGGCGCCGTCGCCCGCGCGGTGGCCGACGCGGTGGTCGCGACCGGGGGCACGGGCGGCTGAGCCGGGTCCCTACGATCGGTCCGCATGAGCAACCGGCTCCTCGTGCTCGGCTGGCACAACATCGACCCGACGCCGGGGTTCCCCGACCCGCCGGGGGTCGGCCGGTTGGGCTTCGCGAAGCAGTTGCGGACGCTCCGGCGCTTCGCCAACGTGCTCTCCCTCGACGACGCCCTGGGCCGTATGGCGGCGGGGGAGCCGCTGCCGCCGCGCGCCGTGGTGCTGACCTTCGACGACGGGTACCGCGACAACCTCGAGCTCGGCGTCCCGATGCTGGCCGAGCACGGGTTCCCGGCGACGTTCTTCCTCGTGCCCGGCTTCCTCTCCGGCACCGTCGGCGCCTGGTGGGAGGACCTCTCCTCGGCGTTCGAGCGGGCGCGGGCGCCGCGGCTCGTCGTCGCGGGGATCACCCACGATCTCTCGACGCCGGCGTCCCGCGAGGCTGCCCACGGCGCCGTCCGGGCCGCGGTGAAGTCCCTCGACCACGCGGGCCGGGTGGCCGAGGTGGCGCGGGTGTCGGAGGAGCTCAACCCGGCGCCGGCCTCGGCGGGCGAGGGGCTCTTCATGGACTGGGGCGGCGCGAAGTCGCTGCTCGCGGCCGGGCACGAGGTCGGGTCGCACACCGTCTCGCACGCGATCCTGGGCCGGGAGACCGAGGCGGGGCAGCTCACCGAGCTCTCGGACTCGCGCCGGGAGCTGGAGTCGGGCCTCGGCATCTCGGTGGACACGCTGGCCTTCCCCAACGGCGCGGCGGGCGACTACTCCGCGGTGACGACGCGGCTGGTGTCCGAGCTGGGCTACCGGTGCGCGGTGACGACGCAGCCGGGACTCGCGGGCCCGTCGGGGTCGCCGTACGAGATGCGGCGGGTCATCCTCACGCCGACCGACGACCTCTCGAGCGTCGTCGCCAAGACCTGGCGCAAGGCCCGGTCGGTGGTCGGGCGGCGGGTGTCGTCGCTGCGGGGCTGATCGTCCGCTGGGTTCGTCCCTCGCTGGTGCCAGCGGAGCCCTATCGGCGTGCTCCCCTTATTGCTTGCATCCAGTGGCAGAAAAGCCCCTCCGTCGACCGCTGATCACACCCGCGCGGCCACGTCGGGCCGCCACGTGACCCTGGCGGGCGGGAGCGCCGCGGCGACCCGGACGGCGTCGAGGACGTCCTGGAGCAGGCCGTCGGGGTCGGTGCGGACGCGGCTGGGCCGGATGCCCAGCACGTGGAGTCCGGCCGAGCGGTAGGCCCGGTGCTGCCGCTCGGTCAGCGCGACCTGCTCCGGCGTCGCGAAGTGTTGCTCCACCGAGTCGACCGGCACCACCAGCCCGACCTCCTCGTCGTAGACGTCCGCGATGCCGAGGAGCCTCCCGTCCTCGTCGAACAGCGCGACGTTGAAGAGGACCGGCCCGAGCTCGGGCCGTGACCGCCACCAGGTGTGGACGTCGAACTCGGCGGCCGAGCGGACGCCGCCGCGGATCGCGCGGAGGACCTTGCGCGGCGTGGCCGATCCCTTCCGGCACCCGACGTCGAGCTCGTCCTCCAGCGTCTCCTTGAGGACCATCCGCCGCTGGACCGGCTCGGTCAGGATCGCGGCGATGTCGGACTCGTCGCGCAGCCGGCGGACCGCGTCGAGCACGCACCGCTCGACGGGCGCGACGGGGAGGCCGTCCCGGAGAGCGGCGGCGCACCCGCTTGCTCCGCTCGACGAGGACGTTCCGCACGCTGCGCACCTGCCGGTGGCCCGGGATGAGCACGTGGACCTGCGCGGGGAGCTCGCCGCGGCGCAGACCGTGGGCGCGGGCCGCGTCGAGACCGGTGATCACCGTGCCGGGACCGCCGTGGAGCAGGGCGGCGCGGAGGAGCTGGCGGCGGGTGGGGGTGCCCGTGCTGAGCAGGACGACGCCCGGGGCGAGGAGCTGCCAGGGCCCGCCCGCACGGCACCGTCGGTACACGGTGCTCTCCGGGAACCCGAGGGCCACGAGCACGCACACGGCGATGACGCCGTCGACGGCGTGTGCCCGCAGGAGATCCAGGTCGCCGAGGCGACGACGGGGCTTTCCTGCCACTGGATGCCAGCAATAAGGGGAGCACGCCGATAGGGCTCCGCTGGCAACCAGAGGCAGGACCTCAGTGACGGATCCGGAAGATGCCCCAGGCCAGCTGACCGGACTTGCCGCCGTTCACCCAGTTCTCGAGGCCGGTCTTCATGTTGGAGATGTACTCCTCGGAGATCTTGCCGGCGAACGCCTCCTCCGCCCTCTCCAGTTCCGCCAGCACGCGCCCGTAGTGCGTCGTGAGCTGGTCGGTGTGGTCCTCGAACCGGTAGTCCGTGAACCCGTGCTTCGCGAACTGCTCGCGGTAGAAGCCGGGGGAGCCCAACGAATCCAGGTGCAGCCGGGCCAGGATCGGCGTGAGCTGCGAGACGTCGGCGCCGTCGGCGGCCATCGGGTCGGTGAAGACGACCTGACCGTTCGGCACGAGCACTCGGTCGATCTCCGCCACGATCGTCGAGCGCTCGCCGGAGTGCAGGAACGCGTCCTGCGACCACACGAGGTCGTAGGCGTTGTCCTGGATCGGCATGCTCTCGAAGGACCCGTCGAGGACGTCGACGAGATGGTCGAGTCCCTGCTCGCGGGTCTTCTCCCGGTTCCGCTCGTTCTCGACCTCGGACAGGTTCAGGCAGGTCACCTTGCAGCCGAACTTCCGCGCGAGGTGCCGGGCGGCGCCGCCGTAGCCGGCCCCCATGTCGAGGATCCGCGTCTCGGCGGTGATGCCCGCGGTCTCGGCCATCCGCTCGACGGTGCGCGCCGAGGCGGGTGCGATCGGCTCGTCGGGCGACTCGTACAGCCCGACGTGGATGTCCTCGCCGCCCCACACCTCGTGGTAGAAGGTGTCGGCGTCGGTCGAGTTGTAGTAGTCGCGGGCGGTGTGGACCGCCGTCGAGTACGAGTCGGTCAGTTCCTCGTCGGTGCGGTACGTCTTCTCAGCCACGTGGATCCAGAAGTCGGGGGTGTCCTCGCCGTAGGTGTCCTGGAAGTCGCCGTAGGAGTCGATCTTCTGGAAACCGACCTCGCGCATGAGCCGGCGCACGTAGTCCTTGCGCAGCGGGAACATGTTCAGGTGGTACACGGATCCGTCGTCGTGGAACGTGTACCGGAATCGTGCGAGGCCGTCGTCGAGGTACTCGGGCTCGGCGGTGACGGTGTCACCGCTGTAGTAGTACTTGTGCTTCGAGGAGAAGCCGTCGTCCAGGATCGAGTCGTAGTTGCGCTGATCCAGGATCAGGACGCCGTCGTGCGAGAGCATCGCGTAGAACTCGGCGAGCGCCTTGCGACGGTCACGCTCCGAGAACAGGTGCGTGAAGGAGTTGCCCAGGCAGATGATGGCGTCGTACTCGCCGTGGACGTCCCGGTTGAGCCAGCGCCAGTCGGCCTGGACCACCCGCAGCACATGGCCGCGCTCCCGGCCGTTCGCGAACGCCTTCGCCAGCATCTCGGCGCTGCCGTCCGCGGACACGGTCTCGAACCCGGCCTCGAGCAGCTGGACCGAGTTGAACCCGGTGCCGGTCGCGACGTCGAGGACCTTCTCCACGCCGCGGGCCCGTAGCTGGTCGATGAAGAACGAGCCCTCGCTGGCGGCACGTCCCTCCCAGCCGATGTAGTCATCCCACTTGTCGACGAATCCCTTGATGTACTCGTCCTGGTAGTGGTTCGTGTCGCGAACCTCGTTGGGGTTCTCGCCGAACTCCTGGATCACATCGGCCTCGGTGTACTCCTCGAGGCCAGCCGCGGTGTCGGGGCTCCGGTCTGCGGCTGTCGTCATCTGGTGGTGTCCCTCCGGACGTCGGGTGGTGACGCTTCCGGAGAGAAGACGTTAAGGGCGTCCGGCCACCCTGAACACCGCACGCGGTCACGCTGCGTGGCTCGATCGGTTCAGAACAACCACCCGGAATGTCGCCTGCGCCGGGGATCGGCGCTGATGGGACCCGGGTTGCGCCGGACGACGCCGAGGTTGCCGGATCGTGAAGAGATGCCGGTCACGTCGCCAGGGCTGGCACAACGCGGCGTTCCGTGTTCCACGCCCGCGTCAGGCGGACGGCACCACGATCACCTTGCGGTTCGTCGACGCCGGTCCCGGGAGCTGCTTGCCGTCGGGCCCGACGTCGTTCACGTAGCCCGGGAACTGACTGCCCACACCCGTCGTCGAGATCTGGTCGGGGGAGGCCCCGAGCTCGACCAGGAGGGCCTTCACCGCCGCCGCGCGCTGCGAGGACAGCTCGACCTGGCTCGCCAGGGTCCCGGCCTTCGCGCTCGTCCCGGTGAGGGCCAGGCGCCGCGTCGGGCCCTGCTTGAGGAAGTCGGCGAACGGCGTGAGCACCCCGCGGGCGGCCTCGCGGTCCCGGAACTCGGCGGTGTCGGGCTTGAAGCCCACCGACCCGTCGTCGGGCAGCGCGGTCGCCTTGCCCGGGGTGATGGTGGGCGGCGGGGGCACCGCCACGGTGCTGACCGGCGGGACGTCGGACGGTGCGTCGCCGGAGCGGGGCTCGTCGACGACGGCGACGCAGGCCGCGCCGGACGCCTGCGCGATGCCCTTCCAGAGGGTCACCAGCTCGGTCCGCTGCGCGGTGTCGAGCGGGGTCTGCGGCGCGGCGGTGTCCCCGAGACCGGCGAGGACGACGGTGGCCCCCGTCAGGTTCGGGAGGGCCTGGTGGTCGCGCAGGAAGCCGACGGTGTCCGCGGCGGGCGCGTCGAGCAGGCCCTGCTGCCGGAAGTCCAGGGGCGCGACGGTGGACAGCCCGGAGTCGACGAGGACGACGGTGCCCGGGCGGCTTCCCTGGACCGACCGCCCCGCGAGACCCAGCGCGCCGAGCACGTCGGCCTCGGGCGACTGCGCCCGGACCCCCGAGATCGCCTTGCCGAGCCCGGAGAGGAAGGCGTTCTGGTCGTCCTGGGCGGCGATCGCGTTCCCGGCGTCGGTCTTGTAGGTGTCGCTGCCCGCCACCGTGGGACGCCCGTCGAGGTCCACGACGGTGAACTTCGGCGCCACCTTCTGGTCGGCGGCGCCCGCGACGACGGAGATCGCCGCCTGCTGCACCGAGGTCGGCAGCCCGGGCTCGGGGCTGTTCGCGCGGCCGGAGACCGCGAGCGCCATCGGGCCGACCGGCACCGGGCAGCTCAACGGCGCCCCGCCGCCCCCCGAGCCGAAGCCGCCGCCGGAGTCGTCGCCCGACGAGCAGGCGGACAGCACGAGCAGGGCGGCCGCGACGACGGCGACGCCCGTGCCCACCCGCCGGTGCCGGGGAGTGCGCCGGCTCGCCGCCCCGTCCCGGGGAGCGGCGGTTCGGGTCGTCACGGATGGTCTCCGTTCGGTGGGGGCGTGGGACGGGAGCGGGTGGATCCGTTCGGCGCTGCCGCCGGCTCCGCGGGGCGTGCCGACCCGGGGCGGGGGGAGGTCCGGCGCGTGGGCGGCGCGGACTCCCGGCCGGGCTCGGCCGCCCGGGCGGGCGTGAACAGCGGGTACGGCGCGGAGCCGGCGAGCCCGTCGGTCACCGAGGGGTTCTGCTTGCGCGAGGCCATGAGGCTGCGGGCGTAGTTCTGCAGTTCGAGCATCTCGGCGGCGACCTGCTGGCGGGCCGCGATCCAGCGCTGCTCCTCCCGGTCCCGCTCGTTCTCCTGCTGGCGCAGGGCCTCGCGGGAGCGCTCGAGCTCGGCGCGGCTGCGCCGCTCCGAGGTCGTGACCTCCTCGAGCCGCCGCTCGGCGCGCCGCAGGGCCCCGGCGACCGGGTTGAACGACACGAAGGTGGCGACCATGGCGGCCACCCCGCTGGCGAGGAAGAGCGCCCCGAACAGCACGGCGGGGAGTGCGGCCGAGAACTCGATGCCGCCCGAGGACGAGCCGAAGCCCCCGCCGGAGGACCCGAACCCGCCCGACGACGACCCGAAGCCGCCGGAGGACGAGCCGAATCCGCCCGACGAGGAGCCGAACGGGTCCGACGACGTCGTCGAGGGCGTCAGCAGCCGGGTCACGAACGACGCCACGCCCAGCACGAGCCAGACGAGGCCCGACGCGATCGTCAGGGTCGTGCTCGCCCGCGTGTCCCCGCAGCGACGCCGGGCGAGGCCCTGGCCGACGAGGTGGGCGAGCCCGACGGCCGCCGCGGCGAACCCGACGGTGCCGATGACGATGAGGAAGGTCGACCCGCGGAACACCCGGGCCAGCACGACGTAGAAGGCGGCGATGTCGCCGCCGATGGCCAGGATGATGATCCCGAGCGCGAGGAAGTCCTCCCGCGAACGGTTGATCAGCATCGTCGAGTCCCGGTACGAGCGCGGGATCGGCGCGGCCGGCGCGCGGCGCGCCCTGCGCCCGCCGCGGCCGGGCGGCGTCGGCCCGGTCATCGCGGGTCCCTCGGTCGCTCGCGCGCGAACGGCTGATCGGTCACGGGCTCGTCGGTCTCCTCGGTGCGGGCGTGCGCCCCCGCACGCGCCGCCAGGGACGCGTCGGCGGGGAACGTCGTGCCGTACGACGCGGGTGTCACCCGGATCGGGCCGGTGGCGGGATCCGGGGGCGGCGGGGTCGGCGGGGTCGGCGATGCGTCCCGCGACCCGCGGGCGGCCCGGGCGACGGTCCGGCGCAGCAGCCCCGGCCCCCGTCCCGGGTCCTGGTCGGCCGGACCGGCCGCGTCGGCCACCGGCTCCATGAGGCGGTCGCGGGCGTCGGCGTAGTCGCGGCGGGCGATCTCGAGGGCGCGCCGGTCGCGCTCGAGCGCGGCCTCGGCGTCCGCGAGCTGGCGGCGGGCGCCGCCGACGAGGCGGTCGATGACGGCGTGGTGGTCGGCGTGCTCGGAGTCGATGCGGGCGAGCCAGCCCGACGCCCAGGAGGCGATCAGCGGGTCGAGCGCGCCGCCGGTGCCCTCGTCGACCGCGTTCGGCAGCAGGTCGTTCACCAGGGCGCGGACCCGGCCGCGGGCGGCGGCGACGTCGGGGCTGGCCTGGTTGGGATAGGGCATCGGGCCGACGCGGTCCTCCGCGTAGACCTGGGAGAACCGCTTCTCCTCCGGGGTGCCGGGAGCCCGCAGGCCGCGGGGCACCTCGGTCTCGGCCGTGCCCCCCGCGCGCGAGCCCCGGGCTCCGGGGGCCGGCGGGGCGCCCCCGACGGCCCCGAAGCCGGAGCCGCCGGAGCCGCCCGGGGTGGGTGGGACGGCCTCGTCGCCCCGGGGGCGGCGTCGGCCGAGGCGGCGCCACCACGGAGTGGTCGGGGTCATCAGGTCTCCTCGCCGGGGTCGGCGTGCTCGGCGTGCTCGGCGTGCTCGGCGGCGTCCACCCAGCCCGGGATGCGCGGGTGCTGCGCCGCGAGGAGCGGGCCGACCCGGTCCCCCGCGGGGTGGTGGTGCACGAGGTGGCGCTCGTAGGCGGAGATGCGGCGCATGATCTGCGCGTGCAGCCGCCGCACGCGGGTGGCCCCGACGACCTCGCGGGCCGCCAGGGCGGCCCGGACCCGCGCGAGCTCCTCGTGGGCGGCCGCCGCCGTCTTCCGCAGCCGGTCGACCTCCTCGGCCAGCGGCCGGCGCAGGGCGTCGTACTCGCGGGCGCGGCGGGCGCGCACCACGTCCTCGGCGGTGCCGGACTCGCCGCCGCGGCGCAGGGCCAGCTGGTCGTCGGCGAGCAGGACCGGCCAGCCGGCCAGGCGCTCCTGCGCGTGCCCGACGGCCAGCTCGGTCTGCTCGAGGCGCGCGACGAGGGCGGCCTCGGACTCCAGCAGCGGCGCGAGCTCGATGTCGAGCCGCAGCCGCTCGCGGTGGCTGCGCGCCAGGAAGTCCTGCGCGAACTCCTCGAGCGTGGGGGTGCCGGGCGGGCGGCCGGGGTCGAGTCCGGGCAGGCCGGCGCGGCCGTCGGCGCGGGCACGCCACCAGTCGAGGACCCGACGGGTCGGGGTGTACGGCGGGAGGCCGCCGGGGGAGGCGTTCGGCGGCGCGATCCGGGTGGCGCCCGGGCCCGGCGTTCCCGACGGCTGCTCGCGGCGCTCCCCGCCGGCGTGCGACCCCGTGCCCGGCGACCCCGTGCCCGACGACCCCGTGCCCGACGACGGCGTTTCCGGGGACGGCGCGGGCGCCGGGATGCCGGTCACCGGGGTGTCCGGTCCGAGGGAGAGCGTCGCGTCGGCGGGTGGCGTGCGGTGGGCGCCCGGGGGCGCGGCGCGACGTGCGTCGGCCGGCCGGCTCATCGGACCTCCCGCCCGGGGTCCTCGCCGGACGCGCATCGGGTGAGTTCTCGTCGTGCACCGGCCGGGACCGGCCGCGTCGGGACCGCGTGGCCCGCACCCCCGGCCCGATTCTAGGGCCACCGTCCGAGGGCGCCGTCGCGTACCGGCACCTCCCGGCCCCCGGGGCCGACACGCGCGCCGGGGCGGGCCCGCCAGGGCGCCCCTTCACTCGACGGCGTGAACCTGCGCGCGACGGGCCGCGCCCCCGTCGGGGGGACGACACGACGCGGGCCGCTGACGACGGCGGGGGCAGCCCTCGACGCGTGACCGAACCAGCGCGCCGCGCGGCCGTGGCGGCCCGCGCCGGGGTGCGGGTGGTGGGCGAGAACCCGGGTCCGCCGTCGCGTGCGGGCTCTTCGGCCCTCCGGTTCGCTGCCGAGAACGACCTCGCCACCCCGCGCAGCGGGTCTCGTGCCGGGCGACCACGCGGCGGCGGTCACCGGCTGACGCGTCCTCAGGTCCCGCGCTGCGGCAGGGCCGAGCGTCCCTGATCGTCATGACTCCGTACGGGACGTGGGCATCGACGTGCAGCACCTCGGCCATCGCCTGCGAACCGGGCCGTCGGGGTTCAGGAAGCCCCGTCGTCGTCCCGGCCCCGCGGTCGTCTGCTCACCGACCGTGATCTGGCAGCGTAGGGCCCGCTGATCGCCGGAGCGGCCTCCCAGACCGGGCGGAGCCGGACGGAGAGGGGAGTCCGACGTGTTCGCACGACGGGTCATGGTGGTGGGGACGGGCTACGTCGGGTTGACGACGGGGGCGTGTCTGGCGTCGCTGGGTCACGAGGTGGTGTGCGCGGACATCGACACCGCCAAGGTGGAGCGGTTGCGCCGCGGGGTGGTCGACATCGTGGAGCCGGACCTGGCGGAGCTGGTGGCCGAGCAGACCTCGGCGGGGCGGTTGACGTTCGTGGTGGGGAACTCGGCGGCGCTGGAGTCCTTCGAAGACGCCCACTCGCCCGAGGTGATCTTCCTCTGCGTGCCGACGCCGATGGGGGCCGGCGGGGTCGCCGACCTGCGTGCGGTGGAGTCGGTGATCGAGGAGATCGGGCGGTCGCTGGCGCCGGGCACGGTGGTGGTGAACAAGTCGACGGTGCCGGTGGGGACCGCGGAGCGGACCGCGGAGATGCTCGAGCGCACCGACGTGGCGGTGGTGTCGAACCCGGAGTTCCTGCGCGAGGGCGCGGCGGTCAGGGACTTCCTGGGGCCGGACCGGATCGTGGTGGGTTCGGACAACCAGGACGCCGCGGAGCGGGTGGCGGCGCTGTACGCGCGTCTGGGTGCGCCGACGGTGCTGACGGATGCGGCGTCGGCGGAGCTGATGAAGTACGCGGCGAACTGCTTCCTGGCGATGAAGCTGTCGTACGTGAACGCAATGGCCGAGCTGTGCGAGCGGGTCGGCGCGGACATCTCCGACGTCACCGAGGGGATCGGCTACGACCGCCGGATCGGGCAGGCGTTCCTGGCGCCGGGGCCGGGCTGGGGCGGGTCGTGCCTGCCCAAGGACACCCACGCGCTGTTGCAGGTCGCGGACGCGGCGGACTTCGAGTTCCGGCTGTTGCGGGCGACGATCGACACGAACACCCGGCAGCGGCAGCGGATCGTGGACAAGGTGCGGCTGGCGGTGACCGGGAAGCGGACCGGGTCGCTGTCGCGGGTGCGGTTGGCGCTGTTGGGGCTGACGTTCAAGGCCGGGACCGACGACCTGCGGGACTCGCCGGCGTTGGCGATCGCGGCGTTGCTGCGGCAGGCAGGCGCGGACCTGGTGGGGTTCGACCCGGCGTTCGTGGACGGGCCGGACGCGATGAAGTTCCGCGACGGGGAGCCGGCGCCGTCGGAGATCGAGGGGGTGCCACTGGCGGTGGACGCGGTGTCGGCGGCGCAGGGCGCGGAGGCGGTGCTGGTGCTCACCGAGTGGCCCCAGTTCCGGTCGCTGGACTGGTCGGTGATGGCCGCGGCGATGAAGCGCCCGTTGGTGGTCGACACCCGCAACCTCGTCGACCCGGCCCTGCTGCGCCGCGCCGGGCTCACCGCCGTCGGGCTCGGCCGTCGCGGCGATGACACGCTGGACGACTGAGCACTCCCTGCCGAACGAACGGCCCGTTCGTCACCATCGACAGTGACGAACGGGCCGTTCGTCCGTTCCGGGAGCGGGCCGTACCGCGCTCAGCGGGCCGGGCTCAGCGCCGTCGTCAGGAACTCGCGGAGCGACGTCGCGGGACGGCCCACCAGCTCGGCGAGCGCCGGGTCGGCCGGGGCGAAGTCGCCCTGCCTGCTCGCGGCGAACATCCCGAGCATCATCTCGGCCATCGGACGCGGCGCGCCGCCCGCGACCATGCCGGTCACGTACTCGTCGTCGTCGACCACGACCCGCCGGATCGGCCGGCCGGTGATCTCCCCGGCGATCTCCGCCACGGCGTCGAGGTCCACGGCTTCGGGGCCGGTCAGCGGGCGGGTCGGCCCGTCCGGCCCGCCGTCGACGAGGAGGCGCGCGATCGCCGCCGCGAGGTCGGGCCGGGTGGTCCAGGCGACCGGGCCGTCGGCGGGCAGCCGGAGCTCGCCGGTGCTCGCGGCGTCGCCGAGCAACCGCGGGACCGTCTCGGCGTAGAACCCGTTGCGCAGCGACGTCCACGCCACGCCCGCCCCGGCGAGGTCCGCCTCGGCCGCGGCGTGGTCCGGCGCGGCGGCGAACGGCGAGTCCGCGCGGGCCCCCTGGTGGGAGGTGTAGAGGACGCGACCCGCCCCGGCCGCGACAGCCGCCTCGACGGCCGTGCGGTGCAGGGCGCGCGCCGCGTCGCCCAGGGCGTTCGCGCTGACGACCAGCACCTGGTCCGCGCCCTCGAACGCGTCGGCGAGCGACCCGGGCTCGGCGAAGTCTCCGCGTCGCACCCGGACCCCGCGGTCCGCGAGATCCCCCGCGTCCGCCGGGTCGCGCACGCTCACCCCGACCTGCTCGACGGGGACGAGCTCGAGCAGGCGCTCGACCACGCCCCGCCCCAGCACGCCGTTGGCCCCGGTCACCACGATCATCAATGTCCCCTATCGCTGCTACTGCCATGACGCTAGCACCGGAAACGACGGGGCGCTAACGCAAGGCTGTTAGCATCGTTACCGTGGACGAGGGTGACGGACCGCGGGCGCGCATCGTCGAGGCGGCGGCGCGCCTGCTGGAGGACGGCGGCGCGGAAGCGGTGTCGACGCGGGCCGTGAGCGGTGCGGCCGGGGTGCAGGCGCCGACGATCTACCGCCTCTTCGGCGACAAGGCCGGGCTGCTCGACGCCGTCGTCAGCCACGGGTTCGAGACCTACCTGGCCGAGAAGACCGTGCGGGAGGAGAGCGACGACCCGGTCGCCGACCTCCGCCTCGGGTGGGACCTCCACGTCGGTCTCGCCCTCGAGCGCCCGGCCCTCTACACGCTGATGTACGCGCGCCCGAGCGGGGAGGGTTACTCGCCGGCGGCCCGGGCGGCGTTCGCGGTACTCGCGACGCTGGTGCGCCGGATCGCCGCGGCGGGGCGGCTGCGGGTCCCGGAGGGCCGGGCGGTCGGGCTGGTGCACTCGACGGGGGCCGGCACCGCGCTCTCGCTGATCGCGGTGCCCCCGGAGAAGCGCGACCCGGGCCTCTCCGACGCGGCCCGCGAGGCGGTGATCGCGGCGATCACGAACGACGCGCCCACGGCTCCGGAACCGGGCCCGGTCGCGGCCGCGGTGTCGCTGCGGGCCGCGCTCGACGACGTCGAGGTGCTCACCGACGCGGAGCGGGCGTTGCTGGCCGAGTGGCTGGACCGCATCGGTGCCTCCGGGCGGTAGGGGGCCGGCGTCGACCGTGGTCTCCGCGGCCGGGCCGCGCCGAGCGGAGCGTCAGGGTTGCCGCGGCAGCCGTGGGAGTCCACTCGGTCCCGTCGGCCGTCATCACGCGCGGAGCGTGGAGCGCACATAGCGGCCCGGGGTGATGCCGAGCAGGCGCCGGAAGTGCCGGGTGAGGTGCGCCTGGTCGTGGAAGCCCGCCTCGACCGCCACCCGCGCGGCCGGCACCCCGGCCCGCAGCAGCCGGCGCGCGAGGTCCACCCGCCGCCCGACGAGGTACCGGTGCGGCGGCAGCCCGAACTCCGTCGAGAAGGACTTCACCAGGTGGGTCGGCGTGACGTGCAGCGTCGCGGCCGCCGCGTCGAGGGTGAGTCCCTCGACGACGTGGGCGTCGAGCAGGTCGCGCAGCGCACCCGCCGTCCGCCGGTCCCGCACCGCCCCGACGTCGTCGGGACCCGGTCCGGCGAGGTGCGCGACGAGCCGGTCGGTGCCGAGCCCCCGCCCCGAGCGGGCGGAAAGCTCGGCCCCGGGGGGGTCGCGCCCGCGGTGCAGCCGGTCGACGGCGCCGCGCAGGGCGTCGTCGACGACGGCGGGTCGGTCGACCGCCCGGCCCACGAGCCGGGCGGGGAGGGCCTCGTCGTCGAGGTAGAGGACCCGCTTGCGGAACCCGCCC
>JAICLN010000105.1 GCA_025925615.1 Actinomycetospora sp.
CCCGGCGGGGACTGGCGCGGCGGGGGCGGCCCGGGCGGTGGGGGGTCCGTCGCTGCTTGGGCCGGGGGGCGGTTCCCCCGTTGCGGGGGTTCTGCCCCGGCACGGTGCCCACTGGCCGACGGCACCTCGAGCCGAGTCCCACAGCTCGCGGGTGATCACCGAGGCGGACTGCGTGGTCGCGAGCCGGGCGGCCTGGCCGGCCCACTGGTTGACCCGGTCGACGCCCTCCCCCACCGGCCGACCCCGCCGCCACTCCCCGACCAGCGCCCGCTGCACCGGGTAGCGCGCGGGCCGGGGCGCGTCGTCTGCGGTCCAGGCCCGGACGAACGGCGTCGGGAGGGCGCGCCCCGGGCGCCCGGAGTAGGCGCGGGTCAGGACGGAGGTCTCCGGCGCGGCCGCCGCGAGCTGCTCGGACCAGACCTCGGCGATCCCGACCTCCGGGGACCGGAGGAAGGCCGTCCCCACCTGCACGGCGCTGGCGCCGAGCACGAGGGCGGCAGCGACCCCGCGCCCGTCCGCGATCCCGCCGGTGGCCACCACGGGCACCGTCAGGGCGTCGGCGAGCTGCGGGACCAGCGCGAGCAGCCCGACCCCCGTCACGCCGGCCGCGTCCGGGTCGAACGTGCCGCGGTGCCCGCCGGCCTCGATGCCCTGGGCGACGATCGCGTCGGCGCCGGCGCGCTCGGCCGCGAGCGCCTCCTCGAGCGTCGTCGCGCACGCGAACCACGCGATCCCCGCCGCGTGGATGCGCTCGACCATGTCCGGGTCGAAGAGGCCCATGATCGAGGAGATGACCGTCGGACGGGCCGCGAGGAGCGCGTCGCACTGCTCGGCGAACACCGGCGCGGCGCCCCCGGCCTCGCCCGGGCCGCCGAAGCGTTCGAGGAAGCGTCGGGCCGGCTCCTCGCCGGAGTCCGCGCCCGAGGGGGCATCGGGGATCCAGAGGTTGATCTGGAACGCCCGCGACGACCCCTCCCGGAACCGGCGCACCCAGTCCTCGATCGCGGCCGGCCGGTCGAGGACCGCGCCGTCGGCGCCCATCCCGCCCGCCTCGGCCACCGCGATCGCGAGCTCCGGCGGACAGGCGCCCGCCATCGGCGCCTGGACGATCGGCACGTCGAGCCCGTACCGCTCGCAGAACGCCGCGACCCGTCCCGGCACCGACGTCATCTCGTTCCTCCCTCGGTGGCCTACGGCCTCATGCGCACTATTCCGCCCCATACCGCGGAACAGTGCTCACCAGCCGAAGGCACCTAGGCAAGTGAGCCCAGCGGATCGGCGCGGGCCAGGGCCCCATCCTCCCCGGTGAAGGTGATCGCCCGACCCGGACCCGTCGAGCGCGTCTCGAACCGCACGGTGACCCGGCCGTGCCCGGCGCCCTGCACCCAGCCGTGGCCGTGCTCGGGGTGGCCGACGTCGTCCCCGGTCCGCCACTCCCGGGCCGGGTCGGGCGCGGGCTCCTCGTCGGCCAGGCGGGCGTCCGCGGGCAGGGCCTCGGTCACTGCGACGGCCGGCAGCATCCCGCCGGTCTCCGGGTCCTCGACGGCCGCCGCACCCGCCGCCCGCGTCTCCGGCCCGTCGTCGAACAGCGAGCCCTGCACCGCCGTCGTCAGCCCGGCGTAGGACACCCCGACGAGCCGCACCCCCGCGTCGGGCAGGGCCGCGACGGCGAGCCGCCGAGCGGTCTCGGTGAACGCCCCGAGGTCGGTCGAGGCGACCAGCGTGGTCTCCGAGCGGGTGTGCGTCGCGAAGTCGCCGCCGCGGACCTTCACCGTCACCGTGCGCGCCGCCCGCCCCGAGGCGACCAGCCGCCGGTGCGCCGACCCCGCGAGCTCGGCGACCGCCCTTCGGACCGCGACGACGTCGGAGAGGTCCGCGTCGAACGTCGTCTCGGCGCTGACCTGCTTGGCCTCGCCGCGCTCGGTCACCGCCCGGTCGTCGATCCCGCGGGCGAGCCGGTGCAGCCCGGTCCCGACCGCCGACCCGAGCAGCGCCGTCACCTCCGCGAGCTCCAGCGCGGCCAGCGCCGCCACGGTGGTCACCCCCGCCCGCGCCAGCGTCGTCTCGGCCACCGGCCCGATCCCCCACAGCGCGCGCACCGGCAGCGGGTCGAGCAGGGCCCGCTCACCGCCCTGCGCGACGACGTGCACCCCGTCCGGCTTCGCGAGCCCGGACGCGATCTTCGCGACCTGCTTCCCCGACCCGGCCCCCACCGACACCGCGAGGCCGGTCGCCGACCGCACCTCCGCCCGCACCGCCTCCGCCCAGGCGAGCACCTCGTCCTCGTCGGCGCCGGCGAGCGCGGCGGGCTCCGCGAAGGTCTCGTCGTAGGCCACCTGCTCCAGCACCGGCGCGGCCGCACGCACGACGCCGAAGAACGTCTCGGACAGCGTCCGGTAGACCGCGGTGCGGGGCGGGAGGGCGACCGCCTGGGGGCACCGCCGCCGCGTCTGCGCCATCGGCATCGCCGAGCGCGCGCCGTGGACCTTCGCCTCGCCCGAGGCGCCCGCGACGATGCCGCGCGGGCCGAGCCCGCCGACGAGGACCGGCCGGCCCCGCAGCGTCGGGCGGGTCAGCTGTTCGGCCGAGGCGAAGAACGAGTCGAGGTCGAGGTGGACCACCCACCGGGAGGACGGGCTCACGACGGCGGGTGCCAGGCCGCGTCGGGCCGGGGCCAGATCAGGTCGGCGCCGGCGAGCGCGTCCGCAGGGGTCCCGCTCCAGGTGACCCCGACCGCGGTCAGCCCCGACACCTGCGCGGCCCACACGTCCGCCGGCGAGTCGCCCACCATCGCGGCGTCGCGGGCCCCGTCGGGGAGCACCCGCCCCAGACCGAGGAGCGCCTCGGCGAGCACGGCGTCCTTCCCGCCGACGCCGGGCCCGGACCCCGCCACGTGCCCGAACCAGTCGCTCCAGCCGAGCGAGGCGACGATCCGTCGCGCCATCGGGGTCGCGGCCGACGTCGCCACCGCCATCGCCACCCCCGCCCGGGACCACGCGGCGAGGACGGCCTCCACGCCCTCGACCGGCCGCAGGCCGCCGCGCTCGAGGAGGGTGCCGTCGAGGTCCCAGACGACACAGGCCCACGGCGAGTCCACGTCACCGAGGATCCCACCTCCGGATCGGAGACGGGGCGGTTGCGCGCCGGGGCGGGCGGTCATCCACGCGCATGAGTTACGACGTCACAGAGGTCCAGAAGTCCCTCGGAGGGTTCCAGTATCCGGGCAGCCCCGAGCAGCTCGCCGACCACGCCGAGGAGAAGGGCGCCGACCAGCAGCTGGTCGACACCATCCGCGGCCTCGACAAGGACCAGTTCGACGGCCCGAACGCCGTCATGTCGAAGCTCGGCGAGGCGAACGTGCTCGGCGGCTCCTGATCGCGGCGCGGGGGGCCGGGGCCCCCCCCCCCGCCCCCCGCGACGGCGTTCAGCGCGGCATCGTCGGGAACCGCTGCTCCACGACCTCACGGGCACCCTCGAGGGTGCCGTCGTTCGTCCAGACGTCGGGGTCGAGCGTGCTGACGTTCCAGCCTCCGGGCCGCACGCGGCTGCCGTAGAGGAAGACGTCCTTCTCCTGCACCCACTCGATCTCGTACTCGATGGGCTGCTCGCCGTCGGACTGCCACGTCCACACCGCACCCGAGCGTCGGCTCGACTCCCGGATCTGCCGGCCCTCGACGTCCCACGACATTGCGACGATCCTCTCCGCCGGTCGGTGCACGGAACACCACCGGAGCACGTCCGACCCTGCGCCGATCGGCGCATCAGCCTAACGGGATCCGTCTCAGGGCGAGGCAGCCCTGGGCCGCGGGCGACCAGCCCTCCCGGCAGAGCGCCCCGACGACACGGCGGGCCTCGATGCGGTGGGCCTCCGACCGGTGCGAGGTCCAGCGGCTTCGGCGGCGCCCGGCGCACGTACCGGGGTGACGCTCCAGGAGCCGTGGGGAAACGACGGCGGGAGCAACGACACATCACCTGTCCGTTCGGAGGTGGTGTCGCGACGATGGAGGCGTCCCGATCGTGACCCCGGTCGCCCGACCGACGTGCGACCGATCACCCGCTCACCGAGGAGCCCGATGACCGCCCCGTTCACCGTCGAGCTCGACCCCACGCCCGGCCGCCGTCAGGGCGAGGAACAGTTCGTCCTGCACCTCGACGGCGAGACCCGCGAGGTCGTCCTGCACGACTACGCCACGGTGTACTCCGTGCCCGGGCTCTACGAGGAGGTCGTGCAGCACCGCCTGCAGTGCGCCTCGCCGGCCACCGTCGCGGACGCCCTGGTCGAGGCCGCGACCTCGACCGGCCGGGAGCCCGCGGACCTGCGGGCGTTCGATCTCGGCGCGGGCAACGGCGTCGTCGGCGAGGAGATGACCGCGCGCGGGGTGACCGTGGTGGTGGGGGCCGACGGCATCGGGGAGGCCCGCGACGCCGCGCACCGCGACCGCCCGGGGATGTACGCGCACTACCTGGTCGGCGAGCGGCTCGAGAGCTCGGAGGTGGCGCGTCTGGTGCGCGAGGAGCGGCTCGACGCGCTCGTCGCCGCCGGGGCGGTCGGCGAGGGCCACGTGCCGGTCGACGCGCTGGCCGAGCTGTGGTCGACGTTCCCGCCCGGCTCGGTGCTCGCGCTGACCCTCAAGGACGGGGAGGGGGACCACGACGTGGCGGACGTCGACGCCATGCTCGCCGGGCTGGACGACACCTCCGTCGTGGTGCGCCGTCGCTTCCGCCACCGGCTCTCGATGGCCGGGAACGAGCTGTACTACCTGGTGCTGGCGGCGGTGAAGGGCTGAAGCCAGCGTTCACATGCCGCCGGGCAGGAGCGTGAGGCGGGGCCGGCGCCTGCTCCTCCCCCGGCCCTCGACCCCGGCGCCCGCGAGGACGCCCGGGTACCACGGCCGATCGGCCTCGCGCCGGCGCCGGGATCCGACGGCCCGTCCGGCGAGCTCGTTGACGAGGTCGTCGGCGAGCTCCTCGGACAGGACCCGGTCGTCGTCGTAGGCGTCGAGGACGTCCCGCCCGCGGCGCCAGGCGTCCACCCGCCACGCACCCGGGTCCCAGCTCTCGTCGCCGTCGTGGGCGAGGCGTCGGTTCTCGATCATCTGGATCATCGTCGGTCGGGCCCAATGCCCACCACAGGGCAGTTGCCGTATGGAGTGATGACTCGATGGAGGGCCCTTTTCCGACGCGCCGTCCTCGAGGGCTCACGCGATCGTCGGCGTGGCGCGCCACGGCGGGTCCGCGGGCGGCGGTGGGGTGCGACGCCTCACGCCGTCCGACAGGATCGACGCCATGAGGACGCACGCCGTGGCGATCGTCGGTTCCGGGCCCTCGGGGTTCTACGCGGCGGGCTCGCTGCTGGACTCGACCGACCCGCCGGTGCGCGTCGACATGTTCGACCGGCTCGCCACGCCGTGGGGCCTCGTCCGGGCCGGCGTCGCCCCGGACCACCCCAAGATCAAGTCGGTGAGCGGGCAGTACGAGCAGATCGCGGCGCGGCCGGGGTTCCGGTTCTTCGGCCACGTCTGCCTCGGCGAGGACGTGACCGTCGACGAGCTGCTGGAGCGCTACGACGCGGTCGTCTACGCGGTCGGCTCGCAGACCGAACGGCGCCTGGGCATCCCCGGCGAGGACCGCGTCGGCAGCCTCGCCTCCGTGGACTTCGTCGGGTGGTACAACGGCCACCCCGACTACGCGGGCCTCGACCCCGACCTGTCCGGCTCCCGTGCCGTGGTGATCGGCGCGGGCAACGTCGCGCTCGACGTCGCCCGCATGCTGCTGCTCGGCGAGGACGACCTGCGCGGCACCGACACCGCCGACCACGCCATCGACGTCTTCGCCGCCTCGTCGGTGCGCGAGGTCGTCGTCTGCGGCCGGCGCGGGCCGGTCGAGGCCGCGTTCACCACCACCGAGCTACGTGAGCTCGACGACATCGACGGGCTGACCGTCGTCGTCGACCCGGCCCAGATCCCGGACGCCGCGGGCGACACCGACCTCCCCAGGGCGACCCGACGCAACGTCGAGCTCTTCCGGAAGTGGGCCGAGGCCGGGCCGGACGAGACCCGGGAGCGCCGGATGGCGTTCCGGTTCCTGCGCTCGCCCGTGGAGATCCTCGGTGAGGGCGAGGACGGCCCGGTGAGCGGCGTCGAGCTCGGCATCAACCGGCTGGAGACCGACGACGAGGGACGCGCGCGCCCCGTCGACACCGGCGAGCGGGAGACCCTCGAGTGCGGGCTGGTGCTGCGCGCCGTCGGCTACCGCGGGGTGGCCCTGCCCGACGTGCCCTTCGACGAGGGCTCGGGGACGATCCCGCACGCCGAGGGGCGCATCGAGGGCCGTGAGCGGGAGTACGTCGTCGGGTGGATCAAGCGCGGGCCCACCGGGATCATCGGCACGAACCGCAAGGACGCCAACGAGACGGTGCGCGCGCTGCTCGCCGACCTGGCCTCCGGGGCGCGCGAGGACGCCACGATCGCGCCGGCCGAGGACGTCGAGGAGTGGCTCTCGGAGCGGTGCCCGGAGCTGGTGGACCTCGACGGCTGGGGGGCCATCGACGCACACGAGCGGGCGGCCGGCGAGGACGGCGGCCGGCCCCGCGTCAAGGTCGTGGACCGCTCCACGCTGATGGATCTGGTGCGCGAGCGCTCGTGAGCACTTTCCGGGGCTATAACCCCGGAAAGTGCTCACGAGCGCGGAGCGCACCTATGCGGTCTCCTCGCCCTCCTCGTCGAGCGGGATGTACCGGAGCTCGCGGGCCTCGGGGGTCTCGAGCAGGTCGGTGACGTAGCCGATCACGTGGTGGCGGATCTCGGCGTCGAGGTTGCCGAGGCGCCGGATGAAGACCCCGCCGACGCCGCGGGTGTGCGTCTCGAGCGCGATGTCGCCGGGCCCGATCTCGTCGACCTCCACGAGGATGTGGTCGCCGTCGGGGCAGACGCACGCGTCCAGCCCGATCCGCACGGTCATCTCCGCCTCGACGGGCACGGTCTGCCGGCCGATCTGGACGGACACGTCGAGCGTCACCGGCACGTGGACCTCGGTGCGTCCTGCCCGCGTCCCGCACCGACCGCGGAGCCGGCCGACCACCCCGGTCGCGTTCGCCGTCGCCATGCCCCCGGGCCCGGCGGTCACCGGCCCGAAGGCCACCCGGTCCCCGATGAGGTCGCCGATGTCGCGCACCGCGCGCTCCGGGGTGGCGATCGCCGCCACCAGCGCGTCACGGTCGTCCATCACGACGCCTCGGCCGCGAGCTCGTCACCGGTGCCGACCGCGAACGGCGGCGTGCTGGTGCCGACGATGCGGTAGCGGCCCCACGGGTCGACGTCGGAGAGCTCCCCGACGGCCTCGCCGTGCGGCGTGGTGAGCAGGCCCGTCGCCTTCTTCCCGCCCAGCGCCGCCTCGAGCCCGGCGTGCACCGCCACGCGGCCGTACCAGTGGTAGCGGCCGTCGAGCGGCTCGAAGTGCCCGCGCAGGGTCACCTCGACCTCGAGGGGCTCCGCGTCGGGGCTCTCCAGGCGCAGCGAGGCCCGGCCGCGGTACCCGTCCTCGTCGTCGTGCTCGTCGGGCCGGTTGTCGTCGGGGCTGTGCTCGTCGGTCGGTGGCGTCGTCACTGTCCGCTCCCTGGCTCGGCGTCGGTACCCGTCGGGTCGGTGTGGGAGCTCCCGGCCGGGGGCCCGGAAGCGGGGCCGGGCGACAGCTGGATCACCCGGTTGATCTCGAGGGGGACGTTCGGGTCGATGACGACGTCGCGCTGACGCGCGAACCCGTCGATGGCCGCCCAGACCAGCGTCGTCAGGTACTCGGTGACGGAGTCCCGGCTCATGGAGCGGCGCTCGAGCCACCACTCCGCGGTGTTCTGGACCAGCCCGACGACGCCGTAGGCCCACGGCTCGGCCGCGCCGGAGTCCAGACCGAAGGCACGCAGGTAGTCACCGAGCAGCGCCGAGAGCGCCGTCGCGATGATCTCCTTGTCGGCGCGGACCACCTCCTCGCCGTGGCCGTGGCGGGCGAGCACCCAGTAGAGGTTGGGGTACTCCTCGAGGGTCCCGAGCACCGCGTCGATCGACTTGCGGATCCGCGGGACCGGCGCCTCCTCGGAGTTCAGCGCCGGGATGAGCCGGTCGAGCAGGATCTGCGTCGCGCGCTCGCCCATCGCCTCGACGAGGTCGGCCTTGTCGGAGAAGTGCCGGTAGAGCACCGGCTTGGTGACCCCGGCCTCGACCGCGACCTGCTCGATCCCGAACTCGGGCCCGGTCTCCGCGAGCACGCGCATCGCCGCCTCGACGAACTCCGCGCGGCGTTCCGCGCGGTGCTTCGTCCATCGGGTGCGACGCCCGTCACGTGCCGGGGGGACCCCACCCGCCTTGACACCGTCCGCCATGGCTCGGACGCTACCAGTAGTTACAGTTACCCGCAGTAAGACGTACACAACGTTGGGGGTACGGAGTGTCCGAGACATCTCCGGACGTCCCGCCGACCGACCGGGAAGGACGATCGCCATGACGGTGACTGCCGTGACGAGCGACCCGAACCACGCTGCCGCCCGGTTGCTGCGCTCCGCCGCGAAGAAGTCGTACGACCCGAACGTCGACATCGACTGGGACGCCCCGCTGGTCGAGGGCGCCCACTGGATGCCCGAGCACCGGGTCTCGCTCTACGGCACCGCACTGTGGGACCGGATGACGCCCGAGCAGCGCATCGAGCTCGGCAAGCACGAGGCGTGCAGCGTCGCGAGCGTCGGGCTGTGGTTCGAGACCCTGCTGATGCAGCGGCTGCTCAAGGACTTCTACGCCGGCGACCCGACCACCGAGCGCTCGCAGTGGGCCCTCACCGAAGTGGCCGACGAGTGCCGCCACTCGCAGATGTTCGCGCGCCTCGTGTCCCGGGCCGGCGTCGAGCCCTACGGCGCGGTGCCGGCGGTCCACCAGCTCGGGAAGATGTTCTCGGTCGTCAACTGGGGTCCGGCGGCGTACGCGTCGATCCTCGTCGCCGAGGAGGTGCTCGACCGGCTGCAGCGCGAGCAGTGCAGCGACGAGTCGATCCAGCCGCTCATGCGCCAGGTCAACCGCATCCACATCGTGGAGGAGGCGCGCCACGTCGCCTTCGCCCGCGACGAGGTGACCCGCGGCATCGCCGAGCTGTCCCGGGCCGAGCTCGCCTACCAGCGCTTCGTCTGCGCGCTCACGTCCTTCTTCGTCGTCCGCAGCCTGATCAACCCGAGGGTCTACGCCGCCGTCGGGATCGACCCACGTGAGGGACACCGCACTGCGCTCGCGAACCCGCACCACCGGGAGATGATCCGGTTCGGCGGCGAGAAAATCCTGGCCTTCCTCGACGAGGCCGGGATGGTCGCCGGACCGGGCCGTGCGCTGTGGAAGAAGTCCTTCCTGCTGGAGACGTGATGACGACGAGCGAGACCGGACGCGCAGCGGAGCGGAGCCGGCCCACGGAGACCGTCGGCCCCCTCGAGCTCGCGACGGGCATCAGCCTGCGGGTCGCCCGCTCGGGCACCCCGAGTCCGGGCGAGCCGACCCTCGTCCTCGCCCACGGCTGGTCCCAGGATCTGCGGACCTGGGACCGCGTCGTCGGCGACCTGCGCCGCGCCGGCGTCACGGCCCCGATCCTGCGCTACGACCACCGCGGGCACGGGGGCTCGCAGTCCCCGGGCCGGACGGGCGCCACCATCGGCCGGGCCGCGGACGACCTCGCCGCGCTGATGACCGACCACGTCGAGGGACCGATCCTGCTGGCCGGGCACTCCATGGGCGGCATGACGCTCATGGCGCTGGCCGAGCGCCACCCGGACCTCGTGCGGGAGCGCGTGCGGGGGGCCGCGTTCGTCGCGACGGCGAGCGACGACATGGCCGAGATGCGCCTGGGCATCCCGGGTCGCCGCGGGGCCTTCGTCGCGCGCGGCGAACGGTGGATCATGCCGTGGCTGGCCTCGGTCGGTGACCGCGCGCCGGTCCACCGGGCCGACCCCGAGGGCGACGGCGTGCACACCCGCTCCGTGACGCTGGCCCCGGTCGTGCGCGCGCTGGTGTTCGGCCGGCACGCCCGCCGGGCGGACGTGCTGTCGGTCGCCGAGCAGACCTTCGCCGCGGACCCGGTCGCCGTGGCCGCCTTCCGCGCGTCGATCGGGGAGCACCGGCGGACGTCGTCGCTGGAGGCGCTGCGCGGGCTGCCGACGGTGGTGCTGGTCGGCACCCGCGACCGGCTCTGCCCGCCCGACCACGCTCGCACCATCGCCTCCGCCCTGCCCGACGCCGAGCTCGCGGTGTTCCCCGGCGCCGGCCACATGATCACGTTCGAGCGCTCGCAGGAGGTGGCCGCGCACCTGCAGGGGCTGCTCGAGGCCATCACCGTGACGGCGGCGGTCACGACGTCGAGGAGGGAGACCGTTGCCTGAGGCCGAGTTCCCGACCACGCCGGAGTTCCACGAGGTGGTCGTGGTCGGGACCGGGTTCGCCGGACTCGGCCAGGCCCTCGCGCTGGAGCGCGCCGGCGTCCACGACGTGGTGCTCCTCGAGAAGGCGCCCGCGTCGGCCGGCGTCGGGGGCACCTGGCGCGACAACACCTACCCCGGCTGCGCGTGCGACATCCCGTCGCACATGTACTCCCTCTCGACCGACCTCAACCCGGACTGGTCGCGCTCGTACTCGCCGCAGCCGGAGATCCGCGCCTACCTCGAGCGCGTCGCCGACTCCCACGACCTGCGACGGCGGGTGCGCTTCTCCACCGAGATGACCGGCGCGACGTGGGACGAGGAGTCCCGGACGTGGACGGTGCACACGACGGCGGGCGACTACCGATGCCGGTTCCTGGTCTCCGGGGTCGGCGCGCTGCACCTGCCCTCGACCCCGACCCTGCCGGGAGCGGAG
>JAICLN010000092.1 GCA_025925615.1 Actinomycetospora sp.
GACGACGAGCATGGTCGGTGGCAGCGAGCCGTCGACGAGGTCTTTGGGCGACGCGGCCCGCGTCAGCGCGGGCAGGGTGCGGGCGAGGCCGCCGAACACCGCGTCCTGCAGGCCCGGGGCGATGAGCCGCATGTCGATGACGGGGTAGAACGCCACGGTCGCGGCGGGCGGCGGTGTCGGGGCGCGGCCCGGGAGGGTGGCGCCGGGCAGAGTCGCACCAGGAAGGCAGGCGAGGGCCGCCGTCGTGCCCACGACCACCACGAGCAGGACCAGCGCGCCCACCACGCCGACCGTGCCGAGCGCGATCCGGGCCAGGGTCACTCCGCGATCATGCCCGAGGTGCGTTCCTGGGGCGGGGCTCGCCGAGTGGACCGTCAGGGCTGGCGGCGCAGCCATGGGAGTCCACTCGGGGCCCGCGACGACCACGGTGCTCGCCGAGTGGACTCTCAGGGCTGGCGGCGCAGCCATGGGAGTCCACTCGGGCCCGTGATGACCACGGCGCTCAGGGGCGAGGGGCGGCCGTCAGGTCGTAGACGGTCTCGGCGCCGACGCGGGTCGGGGTGTAGTGCGCCTGCACCCAGGACTGGATCGGGGCGAGCGCCGCGCCGCGCCCACCGAAGCCGCCGAAGCCCCGCCCACCGGCGGCACCTGTCGTCGTCGGGGTGACGTAGTAGCGGACGAGGTGGCCGGAGACGTCGGCCTGGAACTGCGGCAGCGTCGGCGTCGGGTCGGAGCCGGAGAACCCGCCCAGGCCCATCACGGCGGTGTCGCTGGCGAGCTCGAGACCGGCCGCGGCCATCGTCGTCGGGGTCGCGGCCGCCCACTGCGTGCCCGCGCCGCGCAGCAGCGCCACGACCTGCGGGTCGGTCCCGCGGCCGTCGAAGCCGCCTCCGAAGCCGCCGGGACCGCCCGCCCCGGGTCGGCCTCCGCGGTTCTGACTCGCCCGCCCCGCGAAGCGGGCGCCGCCCTGGTCGCGGACCGTGGGGCCGGCGCTCGCCTCGGTCCCGGCGTGGGGGGTGACGACCGTGTCGACGGCGTAGGCGCTCGCCCCGCCGAGGGTCGCGACGAGTCCGAGGACCAAGGCGCCGACCACACCCGCGCGCCGGGCGAGCACCGTCGGCACCACGATCAGCAGCGCGGCCAGGACCCCCGCGGCGAGCACCGTCCCGGGCAGCCACGGCAGGAACGTCGGGCTGCGCCGGAGCAGCACGGCCGACCAGACCGCGGTCCCGAGGACGCCCACCGCGGCCGTGATCCGGGCCGCCGCGTCGCCCCGCCGGACCCACGCCTCCCGGGCGCCGATCGCGACGAGCGCGGCGATCGGCGGAGCCATGACGATCGTGTAGTACGAGTGGACGATCCCCTCCATGAAGGAGAAGACCGCGCCGCTGACGACGAGCCAGCCGCCCCACAGGAGCGCGGCCGCCCGCAGGCGGTCACCGGCCGGGGCCTGCCGGGACACCCAGAGCAGGGCGACCAGCGCGAGCAGCGCCGCCGGGAGGAGCCACGCGATCTGACCGCCGAACTCGGCGGAGAACATCCGCCCGAACCCGGCCTGGCCCCCGAACCCCGCGAAGCCCCCCGGCGCCCCACCCCGACCCGGTCCGCCGCCGGGACCGCCCGGACCGCCACCCGAGCGGCCGACGATGCGCGAGAGCCCGTTGTAGCCGACGGAGAGCTGCAGGAGCGAGTTGTCGGTCGACCCGCCGATCCAGGGCCGGGACGAGGCCGGCCACTCCTCGACGAGCGCGAGGAACCACCCGGCGCCCACCACGATGCCGACCAGGCCCGCGACCAGCTGCCCGATCCGGCGCCGCCACGGCACGCCGGCCGCCACCAGGTACACGAGCGCGAAGGCCGGGACGGCGAGCATCGCCACGCCCATCTTCGCGAGGAAGCCGAGCCCGACGAGCGCCCCGCACGCCACGAGCCACCAGGTCCCGGCCCGCCGCGCCGCCGCGTCGACCGCCCGCACGAGCGCGTACGCCGCCGCGACCAGCAGGAACGTCAGCATCGGGTCGGGGTCGTCGAACCGGAACATGATCACCGCGACGGGCGTGAGCGCCAGGACCACCCCGGCGACGAGGGCCGCGCCCGGCCCGGACCAGCGCCGGACCGTGAGGACCAGCAGCGCCACCGTCGCGATCCCGAGCACCGCCTGCGGGATCAGCATCGACCAGCTCGAGAACCCGAACAGGTTCGCCCCCAGCCCCATCCACCAGTTGTCGGCCGGGGGCTTGTCGACGGTGATGAACCCGGGGGCGTCGACCGCGGCGAACAGCCAGGCCATCGGGTTGCGGGTGGAGGCCTGGACCGCGGCGGCGTAGAAGGCGTTCGCGTCCCCGTTCGCGCCGACGTCCCAGAGGTCGACGAGGCCGGCGAGCACGAGGACGCCGAGGAAGCCGGGCCGGAACCAGCGGGCGGTGGTTCGGGGTTCCGGCCCCGATGCGGGGTCGGCGGGCGGCGCCGTGATGACGGAGGTGGTCACGGTGCCCGACGATCAGCCGGGTTCCTCACCGCGCGCTGGGCATCTGCTGTGCCCCGGCTGTGCGGATGTCGAGCGGTGTGGGAGCCGGGTGTGGGGCCGGCGGTGAGCGGTCGCGGTCAGCCGAAGGCCGCCGCGAGCGGTGCCGGGGACCCGACCAGCCGCCGCACCAGGGCGGCCACGACGAGCAGCGCCCCGACGACCGCGGTGACCGCCACGGCGACCCCGGGACCGGCGACGACGACGCCTCCGAACGCCCACAGCACGGCGGCCGCGTACGCCGCGGGCGCCGGTCCGACGCCGGTCACGAGGGCGGCGATGACGCCCGTGACGACGAGCGCCACCGCTCCGGCCAGCACGGCCACCGGACCCTCCCCCGGTAGCCCGACCCAGCGGCCGGTCGCGGCGGTGCCCACCACGGTCGCCACGCTGACCCAGCCCGTGTAGAGCGCGAGCGGCCCGTGCAGCGTCCACCGGTCGGCCGGCGACGCGGGCCCGCGTCCGCGCGGGGCGAGCCGGGACACCGCCACGGCCAGGCACACGAGCAGCGCGACGATCGCCACCTCGGCCCACCCGACGAGCCGTGCCGAGAACAGCGCGATCCAGCCCGCGTTGGCGCACGCGGCCCCGACGAGCCACCACCCCGTGGCCCGGTGCTCGGGCCGGCCCCACTGCGAGGGCAGGGCCTGGCGCACGGCGAGCACGAGGACCCCGAGGTAGATCGGCCCCCAGATCGCGAAGGCGCCGGGCGCGGGGACGATCGGCGTCGAGTAGGTGGCGGAGACCACGCCGATCGGCTCGCCGAGCAGGCCCGACCCGCCGATCCCGCCGACGACGAGCTGGGCGACGGCGGTGAGCAGCACCGTCACGGCCCGGGCGGCGTCGAGGCCGGTGGCGACCGACCGCCCGTGTCCGGTCACCGTCGGCGTCATCACCCCGACGTGCCCCTCCTCATCCGGGTCGAAACGGACGCGGCTGGAAGACTGACACCACCGAGTGCGAGGACGACCCGGCGCGGGCGAGGTGACCACGACGATGCGAGGCCCCGGACCGGGCCGTCCCGGCCCCGAGTGGGCCCGGGACTCGATCCGTCGACTGTCGGCCGGCCGGGGGGCCGTGGCCCGGAGCTGGCGCGACCGGCCGCGCCGGCTGCTCCCGGTGGCCCTCGGCCTCGTGGTGGTCCTGGCGCTCGTCGGCGTCGTCGTCGTGATCGTGAACGGGGTGACCGCCGTGGTCGCGAGCCCGCAGTGCACCGTCACCGCGCCCCCGAACTCCCCCGGCCTCCGCCCGACGTGGAGCGGCTCGGTCGAGCAGATGGACAACGCGGCCACCATCGCCGGGGTCGGGCGCAAGCTCGGTGCCCCCGACCGGGCCGTGACCATCGCGCTCGCCACCGCCATCCAGGAGTCCGGGCTCGCGAACCTCTCGGGCGGGGACCGCGACTCGGTGGGGCTCTTCCAGCAGCGCCCGAGCCAGGGCTGGGGCACCGAGGCGCAGCTGACGAACACCGTGACCTCGACGACCAAGTTCTACGAAGCGCTGCTCACGACCCCGGGCTGGGCGGCCATGGACGTCACCGAGGCCGCCCAGCGCGTGCAGCGCAGCGGGTTCCCGGAGGCATACGCCGACCACGAGCCCGAGGCGCGCACCCTCGCCCTCGCCTTCCTCGGCGAGGCCCCCGGTGGGCTGACGTGCACCGACCTCGACCTCTCCGAGCCGCCCCGGGAGACGGTCGCCGGGCTCGCCACCTCCGAGCTCGGCAACGCCCGCCTCTCCGGGCGCCAGACCCCGGAGGCGGGGTGGGCGATCGCGTCGTGGCTGGTCGGGCACGCGACCCGGCTGGCCCTCGACCGCGTCGCCTACGACGGAAGGACGTGGACGGCGCAGTCGGGCACGTGGACCAGGACCGGCCCCGCGGACGCGACGCTGGCGCTGCACCGGGCCGGTACGCCCTAACCCGGCAGCATCCAGCCCAGCACCGGCGTGGACTGCAGGTAGACCAGCACGCACATCCCGGCCAGGAAGACCACGCTCCAGAGGAGCACCCGGCGGAAGATCTCTCCCTCGCGCCCGGCCATCCCGACGGCCGCCGCGGCGATCGCGAGGTTCTGCGGCGAGATCATCTTCCCGAGGACGCCTCCCGAGGAGTTCGCGGACGCGAGCAGCACCGGGTCCAGGCCGGACTTCTGGGCCGCCGCGACCTGCAGAGCGCCGAACAACGAGTTCGACGACGTGTCCGATCCCGTGACGGCGGTCCCCAGCCAGCCCAGCACCGGGGAGAGCACGGCGAAGAACCCGCCCGTCGCGGCGAGCCACTGCCCGATCGTGATGGTCTGACCCGAGAGGTTCATGACGTAGGCCAGCGCCAGGACGAGCATCACCGTGGCGATGGCGGAGCGCAGCTCGCTCAGGGTCTCGCCGTAGGCCCGCAGCGCGTCCCCGGGACGGACCGCCAGGACCACGGCCGTCAGGATCCCGGCGATGAGCAGGATCGTCCCCGCCGCAGCGAGCCAGTTGAACGTGAACGTCGTCGACGAGGCCTGCGCCCCCGACGGCGAGCGCACGTCGAGCCCCGGCCAGCGGAACTTCTCGGTGACCGCGCTGAGGGCCTTCGTGATCGGCGGGATCTGCTGCACGGAGAACAGCACGATGATGATCACGTAGGGCATGTAGGCGAGCACGACGTCGCGCCGCGAGTCGTGAGCGTGGTCGTCGTGCCCGACGTCGGGGTGCCCGCCGGGTCCGTCGGGACCGGCGCCGCCCGTCGTCGTGCCCGCACCCGGCGTCGGGTCCCCGCCCCCGCCGGCGGGCACCGCGACCGGGGTCGCGCTCGACGCGCCGGTCCGGGCGCGCACCAGCAGCACCACGGCCCCGGCGGAGACGAGGGCGGCGATGATGTCGGTCAGCGGCACCGAGAGGTAGTTGGACACCGCGAACTGGGCGAGCCCGAAGGTCAGACCGCCGGTCAGTGCCACGGGCCAGGTGTCCCGGAGGCCCCGGGCCCCGTCGACCAGCGCCACCAGCACGAACGGCACGAACACGGCGAGGACCGGCGTCTGGCGCCCGACCACCGCCCCCAGCGCGTCCTCGGGCAGGTTGGTCACCTGGGCCAGCGTCGTGATCGGGACCGCGATCGCGCCGAAGGCCACCGGGGCGGTGTTCGCCACCAGCGCGACGACCGCGGCCTTGAGCGGCTTGAAGCCCACCCCGATGAGCATGATGGTGCAGATCGCCACCGGCGCACCGAAGCCGGCGAGGGCCTCGAGCAGGGCGCCGAACGAGAAGGCGATGATCACCGCCTGGACCCGCTGGTCCGGCGACACCGAGCCGAACGACCGCCGGAGCACGTCGAAGTGCCCGCTCCGCACCGTCATCCGGTAGATCCACAAGGCGTTGATGACGATCCAGAGGATCGGGAAGAACCCGAAGGCCGCGCCCTCGGTCCCCGACAGGGCGGCCTGACCCACCGGCATCCCGTAGACGACCACCGCGACGACGAGCGCCACCACCAGGGCGATGAGCGACGCGAGCCACGCGCGCACGCGCAGCCCCCCGAGCAGGACGAAGAGCACGAGCAACGGCAGCGCGGCCACCAGCGAGCTCCAGGCCAGGGACCCGAGCACCGGTGCGTACTGCTGGACGTATCCCGCTGGTTCCATCGCCGGGCCTCCGGGGTCCTCGGTGCGCTGTCCGTGCCTGGTGTGACGTGAGCGGCATCCTCACCCACACGTCACGTCGCGTCGAGCGGGGTTCAACTCTCCGGAAGCAGACCCGAGCGGGTGATCCGTGCCGTGGCCACCCACGGACAGTGACATTTCGGCGACGGGCACTGGTGCGGACCTCTTGGATGGGCCACTCTGTGCGCCCGTGACCACGACCCCCGGTTCTCCCGACGACCCCGCGGCGGACGACCCCGCCGACGGCGCCGTCGCCACTGCGCCCGACCCCGGCGAGGACTTCTCCGCCGACCGCCGCTTCTTCGGCCATCCGCTCGCGCTCGCCAACCTGTTCTCGGTCGAGCTGTGGGAGCGCTTCAGCTTCTACGGCATGCAGGCCGTGATGACGCTGTACCTGTACTACAGCGTCGTCCCCGACGGCGGGCTCGGCCTCGACAAGGGCGAGGCCACCAGCATCATCGGCGCCTACGGCGGGATGGTGTACCTCGCGTGCGTCGCGGGCGCCTGGGTCTGCGACCGGGTGCTCGGCGCGGAGCGCACGTTGTTCTTCTCGGCGTGCGTGGTGATGCTCGGCCACATCGCGCTGGCCGTGCTGCCGGGTCTCGGTGGCGTGGCGGTGGGCCTCGTGCTCGTGGCCCTCGGTTCCGGCGGGGTGAAGACCTCGGCGACGTCGGTCGTCGGGTCGCTCTACCGCCGCGACGACCCCCGTGCCGACGCCGGCTTCTCGATCTTCTACATGGGCGTCAACATCGGCGCCCTGGTCGGCCCGCTGCTGACCGGGCTCGCCCGGACGACGCTGGGCTTCCACTACGCGTTCGGGCTGGCCGCGATCGGGATGGCCATCGGTCTCGGGATCTACGCGACCGGACGCCGGAACCTCCCGGTCACCGCCTCGGTGGTGCCCAACCCGCTGACCGCCGGCGCCTGGGTCCGCCCGGTGGTCGGTGTCGTGGCCGCGGCCGTCGTCGTGGTGCTCCTGTTCGTCTTCGGGGTCCTCACCCCGGACAACCTCTCGACCGCCGTCGCGGTCGTCGTCGCCCTCATCGCGATCGGGCTCTTCGTCCTCCTGCTCACCAGCGGGCGGGTCACCGCCGAGGAGCGCAGCCGCGTGCGCTCGTTCATCCCGATGTGGCTGGGCAGCGTGGTGTTCTGGTCGCTGTTCCAGCAGCAGTTCACCGTGGTCGAGCTCTACGCCGACGAGCGTCTGGACCGGATGCTCGGTGGTTGGGAGATGCCCACCGAGTTCGTCAACTCGCTCGAGCCGTTCTTCGTCATCGTCCTGGCCCCGCTGTTCGCGCTGCTGTGGACCAAGCTCGGCACCCGGGCGCCGTCGACGCCGGTGAAGTTCGCGATCGGCGCCGGGGGCATGGGCGTCGCGTTCCTGCTGTTCCTGCCCTGGGCGGGCGGGACCGGCAACACCACCCCGGTGCTCGCGATCGTGCTCATCCTGCTGGTGTTCGCGCTGGCGGAGATGAACCTGTCCCCGGTCGGGCTCTCACTGTCGACCCGCATCGGTCCGCGCCTCTTCCGGTCCCAGACGGTGGCACTGTTCTACCTGTCGATCTCCCTCGGCTCGGCCCTCGCGGGGACCCTGGCCGGGTTCTACGACCCCTCGGTGGAGGGCACCTACTTCACCACCCTCGGCGTCGTGGCCCTCGTCCTCGGCGGGGTCCTGTTCGCCCTGTCACCGTGGATCCGCCGGGCGATGCGCGGGGTGCGCTGACGATCAGCCGAGGTTCTGCGTCGCGAAGGTGTCGCACTTCGTGGCGTCGCCGGTGGTGAACCCCGTGGTCAGCCACTTCTGACGCTGCGCCGAGGAGCCGTGGGTGAACGAGTCGGGAGTGACCGTCCCGCCGCCGAGCTTGCCCTGGATGTAGTCGTCGCCGATGCGCTGGGCGGCGTCGACGGCGCTCGCGAGGTCGGCCCGGGTCACGTCGGAGATCAGGGCCGGCTTCCCGTTCGCGGGCTGCGACGCGTGGTTCATCCAGACCCCGGCGTAGCAGTCGGCCTGCAGCTCGAGGCGCACCGAGTCCGAGGCCGCTCCCTGCCGGGAGCGGACCTTCGCCTCGGTGCCGAGGAGGTCCTGCACGTGGTGGCCGTACTCGTGGGCGAGGACATAGGCGTTGACGAGCGGCCCGCCCTCGGCGCCGAACTGGTTCTTGAGCTGGTCGTAGAAGCTCAGGTCGATGTACACGAGCTTGTCGCCGGGGCAGTAGAACGGCCCGGCGCTGGAGTCCGCGCTGCCGCAGCGGGTGTTCACCGAGCCGGTGAAGAAGACGGTGTCGACGTTCTGGTAGCGCGGTGCCGCCCCGCGCACGGTCGACGCGACCTGCTGGTACCCGCCCCCGGACCAGTAGCCCTGGATCGAGTTGATGTCGGCCACGATCGCGCAGTCGAGCTTCGAGTTCGCGTCCTTGCCGGTGCGGCACTCGCTCGCGAGGTCGGAGGTCCCGGCCCGCCCGGAGCCGCCCGGGTCACCGAACCCGCCCGCCGCCGACTGGTTCTGCGCCGACGTCCCGCCCCCGCCGAGGTACTGCACCGCGACGAACCCGACGATCGCCACGACGATGACGATCCAGCTCGCCTTCCCGCTGCGGCCCCGGAACAGGAAACCGATCAGCAGCGGCAGCAGCCCGCCGCCGAGCCCACCACCACCCAGGCCGCCGAACCCGGCCGGGCCGCCGCCCTCACCGCGGTTGTCGGTGACCTCGGACGTGTCGACCTGGGCGTCGTCGTCGTAGCGCATCGTCGGCTGGTCCCTCGGGTCCGTGTACGGAACCCGACGATCCTGTCGCAGTCGGCACGCGTTGGGCACTCCGACCCGGTCACGAGCGGTAGTTCTTGCGGCTCTCCCACGTCCGGCGCATGTCGGCCCGGGCACGCCGGGCCTCGGCGCTCCACCGCCCGAGGAAGAATCCCCCGAACGCCCCCGCACCCACGAGCAGCCACATCGCCTCGGTCACGCCAGACCCCCCGGTCACCGACACATCCCTCGTCTCAGGAGTAGCACGACGCTGTCGGCCGTCCGGGAAAGTTGCGACGCTCGGCGTCAGGGCTTCGGCCGACTGCCGGGTCGAGCGGGTCAGGGAGAGGAACCCGACGCCGCTGCCGCCGGCGCGGGTCCCGACGACGAGGTGGTCACGGCCGACGTCGTCGTGGGGGCGACGGCGGCCTCCGTCGGGGTCGTCGTCGGGGTGGCCGAGGACGACGGGGGTGGCGTCGAGGTGGCCGAGGACGACGGGGGTGGCGTCGAAGTGGCCGCGGCGGCCTGCGGGAGCGGGGGCGCGGAGAGCGACGGCGAGCGGGCCGGGACGGACTTCGGCAGCACCGCGGCCGGCACCGACGCACCGGCCGGGAGCACCGAGAGCCGGGTCTTCATGAGCTCGACGCGGTAGGTCGTGAACTGCGAGATCGTGAACCACAGGTCGGGCCCGTCGGTCCAGCGCGGGGTCAGGTAGGGCGCGTACGCCTTCGGGAAGTCCTTCGTCGTGGTGACGACCTGCGCCGGCCCCCACGGTCCGGTCGGCGCGGGCGCGGTCCGGAGGACGATCTCCCCGGTGTCGTCGACCAGGTACATCATGATCCACCGCTGGTAGTACGACGACCAGCGCACCGACAGCTCGCCGACCGGTCCCTCGACCACCGGCACCGCGTTGGTCTCCCCCGCCACCCAGCCGGTGCCGTTCCAGTAGCGGTAGGCCGCGGCGTCGGTGAGCGACGCGGCGGGGACCTTCGCCAGCGAGAGGTCGCCGTAGCGGCCGCCGGGGATGCCGTAGACGTACACGGTGTCGCCGGGCGTGGACCCGGCCGGGACCGGCGCCTTCGGGTCGTCCGGGCCGCCGGGGCGCACGTAGGCGACCTGGCCGAACTTCGAGTTCGCGGGCCAACGGGCACTCGGCTGGTCCTTCCACGTGACGCCGCCGTCGCTCGAGCTGGCGATGCCCGAGCCGGTCAGCCGCCAGTGGCCGGGCTGGTCGAACGACTGCACGGACATGTACTGGAGGTTCATCGTGGCGTTCTTCGGCCCGGTCGCGATCCCGTAGGTCGGGATGACCGTCTCCTGGACGCCCTTGACCTTCTTCGAGGCGATGAGCTCCTTCGCGTGCCCCGGCCGGTCGGTGATCATCCCGCGGAAGCGCAGGCCCGCGGCCGGCGACGCCGGGGGGTCGATCGAGGCGATGACGTTGGAACGCCAGTCGACGTGGGGCACCGAGTAGAAGTCGGACGCCGGCGGCCCGCCGAAGGTGTCGCCGAAGGTCATCGCCATCCGCGGGCCGACCATGAACATGTGGCCGAGGTCGGTGCCCTCCACCCCCCACCGCTTGCCGGTGTCGTTGATCGACCCGGTGCCGATGAGGTCGGCGACCTTGGCGGTCGCACTGCGCTGCACCGCGACCGGCTCGCTGCCCGTCGGGGCGGCGGCGACCGGCAGCACCGGGACGGGAGCGGCCAGCGCGGCCTGCCCGACGGTGAACACGACGACCGCCACCATGACGGCGACGAGCGCGGCGACGCGGTGACCAGTACGCCCGGTCGGACGAGTTTGAACCCCCATGTGGGCGCACGCTAGGAACGGAACCGGACAGGACGGGCTCGCGCCACGCCCGATCACCCACAGGTGTCCCAGGGACCACCCGAGTACCCGTCGCCCGGTCCGGCATGATCACGGAACGCCGATCCCGACCCCGCCTCGCCCCCTCGGAGCACCCGTCCGTGAACGCCACACCCCCCGCCCCCCGGATCGACGCCGCGGCGCTGGCTGCGCTCGTGCGCCCCGGCGCCCGCATCGCGGTCGCCGACGGCTGCGGGACGCCGCGGGCCGCGTTCGGGGCACTCTCGGCCCTCGCCCGCGAGCGGGGGGACCTGCGCCTGCTGCTCGGCTGGATGCCCGCGGTCCCCGAGGGCCTCGACCTCGCCGCCTTCGCCGACGCCCGCACCGTCATGTCCGGCTGGGGTCTGCGCGCGGGGGTCGCGGACGGCCACGTCCGGGCGGTGCCGGTCCGGTTGTCGGCCACGCCCGCCCTGGTCACCGGCGCGCTGCGCCCCGACCTGCTGCTCGTCGGCGCCGCCCCGGACCCGCGTGGGCTGGTGCTCGGCAGCGAGGTGTCCTGGCTGCGGGCGGTCGTCGACGCCGGCGTCCCACTCGCGGTGGTGGTCGACGAGGCGCTCCCCCGCGCCGCCGCCGGCGCACCGCTGCCCGAGGACCGCACCCACGTCGTCGGGCACGTCCACCTCGGACCGGAGGAGATTGCGGGCGCGGCCGAGCCCACCGCGGAGCACCGCGCGATCGGCCGCCACGTCGCGGGCCTGCTCCCCGAGGGCGCCCGGTTGCAGTGGGCGCCGGGCCAGCTCGGGGCCGCCGTCGTCGC
>JAICLN010000020.1 GCA_025925615.1 Actinomycetospora sp.
CACAACATCAAGGCGCACCCGGAGTTCCCGCTCCAGGACGGCACCGAGACGAAGACCTACGTCGCGCGCGAGGTGTCCGGCGAGGAGCGCGCGCAGTGGTGGGAGCGGTCCGTGGCCGCCTACCCGTCCTACGCCGAGTACCAGGAGAAGACCGACCGGGAGATCCCGGTCTTCGTACTCGACCCCAAGTGACCCCCGCCGGGGGCGGCGTACCGCGCCGCCCGCGGGTCAGGCGTGCCCGAACGAGTCCGGCACGGACGGCTCCGGCTCGGGGATCGGGATCTCCTCCGGCCGGGGCCGGGAGACGATGATCTGGGCGATCCCGACCGCGAGGACGCCGATGGTCAGCAGCCTCTCGGCGGCCGGCAGTTCGCGGACGTAGCCGTAGATCTGGGTGACGACGGCGAACAGCTGCGCGCCCAGCGGGAGGGCGATGGCGGACCACCCGGTGATCTCCCGCGAGGCCCGGGGTCGGGTCGGCAGCCGGGTGGCGCCGACGGCAAACGCAAGGGCGCCCGCGCTCCAGAGGAAGTCGTACGGGCCCTCGTGGGTCACCGCCTGCGTCGCCGTGAGGCTGTAGAACGCGTCGGCCACGGTGAGGCAGATGAGCCCCGCCCCGACCCACGGCCAGCTGCCGATGAGCCGCCACGACATGAGCGGGAGTGTGCCGAGGAGGGCGCCGACGAGCAGGACGTCGCCGAGGGGGTAGGCGACCGTCACCACCAGCCCCAGCGGGTCGACCGGCGAGTTCTCCGCCACCGGCACGATGACGAGCGCGACGCCGGGGGTCGCGACGATGAGCACGACGACGAGGCCGTCCAGCCAGCGGTGCCACGGAACGTCGATGACGCGGGCCCGGACCATGAACGCCAGCCCGGCCATGAAGAGCGGGTATGTGGCCAGGTAGAGGACGTCGGTGGGGTTGGGGGTCGGCGCCGGGGCGCCGCCGCCGTACAGCACGCCCCACGCGATCTCGGCCAGCCCGAAGAGCAGGAGCGCGGCGGCGAAGCACCACCACGCGGCGCGAGCCGGGCCCGGTCGCCGGCGGACCGCGCCGCGGGCGCACATCGCGGCCGAGGCGAGGATGAGGGTGTCGTGCAGCCAGTCGTCGATGATCGGGAGGTCCGCGGCGTCGTTCCCGGCCCTGATCTGGTGCACGGCCTCGACGAGCAGGCCGGCGGACAGCACCACGGTGAGGACCCACCCCAGCGACGGCCGGCGGGGGCTCACCGTGGCTCCGCGAGCGCGAGGACCTCCTCGAAGCCGGCCACGAGGCAGTCCCGGAAGAGTCCGGGATCGGTGAACGCGGCCGGGTCGAGCGTCGCGGCGATGCAGCAGGTGTCCTCGTGCGAGGTCAGCGCGATCATCGCGGCCCCGCCGGGCAGGGGCGCGAACGGGTAGCTGCGCACGATCCGGGCCCCGGCCAGGTAGGTCGGCCGCCGCATCCCCGGGACGTTGCTGGCCTGCACGTCGTTGCCGCTGGTGGCACTGCCTTGCACGCGGGCGAGCAGCGGCGCGGGCAGGACGGCGAGGAGCGGCGCGATCAGCCCGAGGGCGTCGACGACCCGCTCGGTGGTGACGGACCGGACGATCGAGCGGACCTGCGCGATCCGGGTCGCGGCGTCGACGTCGTCGAGCGGTGCCGCGAAACGGGTGCCCGCCCAGTGGTTGCCGCCCAGCGGGTCCGACGGCTCGCGGGTGTTCACCGGCATGCCCATCGGGATGCGCGAGGGGACCGGCGCGCCGAGGGCGAGGTGGTAGCGACGCAGGCCGGACAGCAGCGCGGCGAGGAAGGCGTCGTTGAGCGACCCGCCGGCGGCGCGCCCCGCGTCCTTGAGGGTCGCGAGGTCCACGTCGAGCGCCTCGAAGCGCCGGTTGAGGCTGCGGGCGCGCAGGGTGGGGGAGCCCACGAGGGTCGGGGGGATCGCGGCCCGGGCCGCGGACCAGACGGCGTCCCACCCGTCGGCGAGCGTGGCCACCGGCGCGAGCGCGGCCCGCCCGCGGTTGGTCGCCCCGGTGCGCACCCCGGCGCGGTCGGCGGGGGGTGCGGCGGCCAGCGAGCGGGCGGAGTGGGTGGCGGTGAGACCGAGCCGCGAGGGCGGGGTCGCCGTGGGAGCCGGGGGCTCCGGCCGGCCCTGCGAGCGCTCCCGCACGCCGCTGTGCAGCAGCCCCAGGATCTGCACCAGCCCGAGCCCGTCGGCCAGGCTGTGGTGGACCTTCAGCAGGTAGCCCGCGCGGCCCCCGTCGAGACCCTCCACCAGCAGGGCCTCCCAGGGGGGACGGCTCCGGTCGAAGGGCGACATCGCGGCCAGGGCCGCCTGGTCGAGCAGTTCGCGCAGCCCGCCGGGCTCGGTCAGCCGCATGCGGCGCAGGTGGAAGTGCAGGGCGAAGTCCGGGTCGGGCACCCACGCCGGAGGCCCCCACCCCCACGGCTCCATGACCCGCTGGCGCAGCCGCGGCACGACGCGGGTGGCCCACTCGTGGGCGGCCGCCAGCCGATCCCACTCGGGCTCGGTGTCGAGCACGTCGACGATCATCACGACCGACCGCAGCCGCGGATCGACCTCCGCCCGCCACATCATCGCCTCGAGCGGGTTCATCTCGCCCGGGGCGTCCGCCAGCGGGTCGCGCTCCTCGGTCACCGGCCTCCTCCGCGGGCTCTCGGGTCGTGTCAGCGCCGGAGGGACGAGCGCTTCACGCCGCTGAAGATCGCGGTGGCGATGAACAGGATGATCCCGATGACCGCGAGCCAGAAGAGGCCCTTGATCAGGAATCCGAGGAGGACGAACACGAGCCACACGACCAGGACGACCACGAGCAGAGCGAGCACGGCGCCTCATCCCCACGGGGAAGGCTGCTCCTCCCCGGACCAGCTCAGCGTGTCAGGTCACGCGCTGGCCGACCACCACCGTCGGGCGCACCATGGACGGTGGGAGCGCACCCCGGTGGGGAGTCCGCCCCGCTGCGAGGGGAAGCCTCCGATGAACGTCGTCATCATCGTCATCATCGTGATCGTCCTGCTGGGCATCGTCCTCACGTCGACGACCTTCCGCCTGGTCCAGCAGTACGAGCGCGGGGTCGTCCTGCGCTTCGGTCGCCTGTTGCCGACGGTCCGCCAGCCGGGGCTCCGGGCGATCGTCCCGGGGGCCGACCGGATGCGGAAGGTGTCGGTCCAGACGGTGGTCCTCGACGTGCCCTCGCAGAGCTCGATCACGCGGGACAACGTCACGATCGGCGTCGACGCGGTCGTCTACTTCCGCGTCGACGACCCGGTCCGTGCCGTGATCAACGTCGAGAGCTACGTGCAGGCCACGTCGCAGGTCGCCCAGACGTCGCTGCGCTCGGTGATCGGCCGCTCCGACCTGGACACCCTGCTGTCCGACCGCGCCCGGATCAACGCCGAGCTGCGGGACGTGATCGACGCGCCGACCGAGGACTGGGGCATCGTCGTCGAACGGGTGGAGATCAAGGACATCTCGCTGCCCGAGAGCATGCGGCGCTCGATGTCGCGTCAGGCCGAGGCCGAGCGCGACCGGCGGGCCCGCGTGATCGCCGCCGACGGCGAGCTGCAGGCCTCGACCAAGCTGTCCGAGGCCGCGGGCACGATGAGTGGCACGCCCGGGGCGTTGCAGCTGCGCCTGCTCCAGACCGTGACCGACGTGGCGGCGGAGAAGAACAGCACGCTGGTGATGCCGTTCCCCGTCGAGCTGCTGCGCTTCTTCGAGAAGGTCACGTCCGGGACGCCAGAATCAGTGGCCGAGCGGTCCGTGGCCGAGCGGACCGCCCCCGACGAGACGGTCGGTCCGCCCGAGCCTCCTGCCCTCACCACAGACGACCCGGTCCTCACCACAGACGACCCGGTCCTCACCACAGACGGCCGGGCAGATCGTCCGTGAGCCTCGCCAGTTCGTCGCGGCGCACGGCCGCGTAGGTCGCGGCCACGCGCTCGTCGTACTCGGCCAGGCTGAGCCGGCCGTGCTCGAGGGCGCGGGTGAGCCGCTCGATCACCAGCGCCCGCTCGCGGTCCGAGGCGCGCGTCCCGCCGGGCTCCGTGTCCACCTCCGGAGCGTACGAGCCGCGCCCCGGGGTCGTCCGACGGAGTGGCGGACGACCCCGGGGCCGGGGCCCGAGAGAGCGGGGGCCCTAGAAGTACGTCTTGCGCCCGACCGGCCGGCCGACGGCGCCGAGCAGGGTGAGGATCAGGCCCACGACGAGCAGGATCCAGCCGATGGTGACGACGATGCTCGGGATGGGCAGCAGATAGCCCACCACGATCAGGATGATGCCGAGGATGATCATTGAAGTGCCTCCGGGAGTCGGGGAGCGAGTTCCGGGCCGGTCCGGATGTCGTATCCCGGAGTTCGCCCAGCACAGGTATCAACGATCTCGGACGGCCCAACGGTACTGCCGGTCGATTGATCCCGACAGAATTGCGCCACTCGCGCCCGCGATCTCGCGACCGGTCGTACGTGGCTGGTCTCTCCGGCGAACACGGACGACGATTCCGCCTCACCTCGATCCAGGAGAACCCGTGGCGCAGTTCCACGTCGACGGTTACCGGCCCGGCGACCCGTTCGTCCACGACCCCCACCCTTCGGTCCGCGCGCGTCCGGAGGGTCTTCCGGAGACCGCCGACGTCCTCATCGTGGGGGCCGGTCCGGCCGGGCTCGTGCTCGCGGCCCAGCTGGCTGCCTTCCCCGAGCTGCGCACCGTGGTGGTCGACCGCCGGGACGGCCCGCTGCAGGTCGGGCAGGCCGACGGCGTCGCCTGCCGCACGATGGAGATGTTCGAGGCCTTCGGCCTGGCCGGCCGCGTGATCGACGAGGGCTACCACGTCAACGAGGTCACCTTCTGGCGGCCCGATCCGCACCGACCCGAGCGGATCACCCGCACCGGCCGCATCCCCGACGTCGAGGACGGCCTGTCCGAGATGCCGCACCTGATCGTCAACCAGGCGCGGATGCTGACGTGGCTGCGCGAGCACACGGCCCGCTCCGCCGCCCGGACCGAACCCTTCCAGGGCCTCCAGCTCGACGATCTCCAGCGCGGGGACGACTGGGTGGTGGCGACCCTCCGCCACGTCGACACCGGGGAGACCACGACGGTCCGGGCCCGCTACGTAGTCGGGTGCGACGGCGCCCGCAGCAGTGTGCGGGCGGCGATCGGGCGGGAGCTGCGCGGCGACGCGGCGAACCAGGCGTGGGGTGTCATGGACGTCCTGGTCGACACCGACTTCCCCGACATCCGCCTCAAGAGCGCGATCACCTCGCCGGCGGGCAGCCTCCTGGTCATCCCCCGCGAGGGCGGCTATCTGGTCCGGCTCTACATCGAGCTCGACGGTGTCCCCGAGCGCGGCAGCACCACGCCGGAGGGGCTCGCGGCCGTCGCGAACCGCATCCTGGCGCCGTACACCCTCGAGGTGCGCGACGTCGGGTGGTGGTCGGTCTACGAGGTCGGCCAGCGGCTGTGCGACCGGTTCGACGACGCCGGGGACGACGCCGAGCCCGACCGGCCGCCGCGGGTGTTCATCGCCGGCGACGCCTGCCACACCCACAGCGCGAAGGCCGGCCAGGGCATGAACGTGTCGATGGCCGACGCGTGGAACCTCGGCTGGAAGCTGGGAACGGTGCTGCGCGGGACCGCCCGTCCGGAACTGCTGCACACCTACTCCGCGGAACGCCAGCGCGTCGCCCAGGAGCTCATCGACTTCGACCGCGAGTTCGCGGCCATGTTCAGCAACCACTCCGGGGAGGCCGACCCCGAGAAGTTCCAGCGCTACTTCCGCGAGCAGGGTCGGTTCACCGCGGGCGTCGCCGTCCGGTACGAACCGTCGATGATCACCGCAGCCGACCCGGCGCAGCACCTCGCGACGGGCTTCGGCGTGGGGACGCGATTCCACTCTGCGCCGGTCGTACGCCTCGCCGACGCCCGCCCGCTGCACCTCGGCCACCTCGCCCGGGCCGACGGCGCCTGGCGCCTCTACCTCTTCGCCGACCGCGCCGGCCCGCGGGAGGGCTCGGCGCTCCGGGTGCTCGGAGACCACCTGGCGACGACGCTGCGGCGGTTCACCCCCGCCGGCGCGGAGCCCGACGCCGTCGTCGACGTCCGGGCCGTGTTCCAGCAGCACCACCACGACCTGTCGCCCACCGACCTGCCCCCGGTCCTGCGGCCCCGCAAGGGGCCCTTCGGGCTGGTCGACCACGAGAAGGCGTTCTGCCCCGACCCCGCGGACCATGACGTCTTCGACCTCCGCGGCGTCGACCGCGACACCGGCGCGGTGGTCGTCGTCCGCCCCGACCAGTACGTGGCGCACGTCCTGCGCTTGGACGATCATCACGGGCTCGACGCGTTCTTCTCGCACGTCCTGCTGGAGGCACGATGAACCGCACACTGCTCGGCGGGCTCGACGACCTGCTGGGAGCGACCGAGGACCTCTACACCGACCTCCACGCCCATCCCGAGCTGTCCGGGCAGGAGCACCGGACCGCCGAGCTCGCGGCCGCCCGACTCACCGCCGCCGGGTTCGAGGTGACCACCGGCGTCGGGACGACCGGGGTCGTCGGCGTCCTGCGCAACGGGGACGGCCCGACCGTGGCGCTCCGCGCGGACATGGACGCGCTCCCGGTGCGGGAGGACACGGGCCTGCCCTACGCCAGCACCGTCACGGCCACCGACGCCGAGGGGCACGAGACGCCGGTCGGGCACGCCTGCGGTCACGACATGCACGTGGCCTGGCTGGCCGCGGCGGCGACGCTCTTCGGGACCCACCGCGACGCCTGGTCGGGGACGCTCGTCGCGCTGTTCCAGCCGGCCGAGGAGACCGGGGCCGGCGCGCAGTCGATGGTCGACGACGGCCTCGTCGCCCGGTTCCCGACCCCCGACGTGGTCCTCGGCCAGCACGTCATGCCGGCGCCCGCCGGGATCGTCAGCACCCGGCCCGGCACGGCCACCTCGGCGTCGGACGTCTGGCGGATCCGGATGTTCGGGCGTGGGGCCCACGGCTCCATGCCCGAGGCGGCGATCGACCCGGTGGTGATGGCCGCGGCCACGGTGCTGCGGCTCCAGACCGTCGTGTCGCGCGAGCTGGGCATGAACGAGCCCGCGGTGCTGACCATCGGCATGCTGCGCGCGGGCAGCAAGGAGAACGTCATCCCCGACGAGGCGACGATCGGGCTGAACCTGCGCTGCTACGACGAGGGCGTGCGCGCCCGCGCGCAGAACGCCATCCGGCGGATCGTGGCCGCCGAGGCGCACGCCGCCGGGGCACCGCGGGCCCCGGAGATCACGCCTCTGGAGAGCTACCAGGTCACCGACAACGACGCGGCTGCGACCGACCGGGTGCTGGCGGCCCTGCGCGGTCAGCTGGGCGAGGACCGGGTGGCGCCGATGGGGCCGACCTCGGCCAGCGAGGACTTCGGCGTGCTCGGCCGGGCCTGGGGAGCGCCCTCGGTGTTCTGGTTCGTCGGCGGCGTCGACCACGACACCTACGACACCCTGGCGCGCGAGGGCCGGCTCGCCGAGCTGCCCACCAACCACAGCCCGCAGTTCGCCCCGACGCTGGACCCGACCGTGCGCACCGGGGTGGAGACCCTGGTCGCCGCGGCCGGGTCCTGGCTGGCGGTGGACCGATCGCCGACGTGACCACGGCATCCGGGACGGCGCTCGCGCTCGACCTCGCCGGGACGTTCGCGTTCGCGCTCAACGGTGCCCTGACCGCGGTGCGGGCCGTCCGGCTCGACATCGTCGGCGTGGTGGTGCTGGGCATGATCACGGCGCTCGGCGGGGGCATCCTGCGCGACGTCCTGCTCGGCGCGCTGCCCCCGGCGACGTTCTCGGACTGGCGCTACCTCGTGGTGGCCGGGGGCGGCGGGCTCGTCGCGTTCGTGCTCGCCCGCCAGCTCGAGCGCCTGGCGATGCCGATCACGGTGTTCGACGCGCTGGGCCTGTCGCTGTTCGCGGTGACCGGGGCGGGCAAGGCCCTCGCGCTCGGGGCCGGGGTCGGGCAGTCGATCTTGCTCGGCACCATCACCGCCGTCGGCGGCGGGACCCTCCGGGACGTGCTCGTCCGCCGCGTCCCGACGGTGCTGAGCAGCGAGCTGTACGCGATCCCCGCCGCCGTCGGCGCCGCCCTGGTCGTGGTGCCGGCCCGCCTCGGCGTCGGCGGTCCGGTCTGGGTCTTCGTCGGGGCAGGGGTGTGCCTCGCGATCCGTCTCGTCGGGGTCCGGTTCCGGATCGACGCACCGCACCCGCCGGGCTCCGCTGCGCCCGAGGACCGGCCCCCTGGGCAGACCCTGGGTCAGGACTAGGTACTTGGCTGGTGTGTCCCGGGCCCCGGCCGGGGACCGTGGTGGGCGCACGCCTGGTCCGGCCCCCTCGCCGGCCACCAACACCTCCGGAGGGTGCGATGACCCAGAGCCTCGACCGAGTCGGCGACAGCATCGAGAAGGTGCTGGCGGACGCCGTCGTGGACGACCGCGAGTCCGGGGTGGTGAAGGCGAATCGCCGGATCTTCACCGACGAAGAGATCTTCGAGCTCGAGATGAAGCACATCTTCGAGGGCAACTGGGTCTACCTCGCGCACGAGAGCCAGGTCGCGGAGCCCGGCGACTACTTCACCACCTCCATCGGCCGCCAACCGATCATGATCACCCGGGACAAGGACGGCGGGCTGCACTGCCTGATCAACGCGTGCGCGCACCGCGGCGCGATGCTCTGTCGCAAGAAGCGGGACAACCGCAAGACGCTGACCTGCCCGTTCCACGGCTGGACCTACCGCAACGACGGCACGCTGCTCAAGGTCAAGGATCCCGAGGGCGCGGGCTACCCCGAGAACTTCAACACCAACGGGTCGCACAACCTGGTCAAGGTGCCGGTGTTCGAGAGCTACCGGGGCTTCCTGTTCGGGAGCCTGAACCCCAACGTCCTCCCGCTCACCGAGCACCTCGGGGACACCACCGAGATCATCGACATGCTCGTCGACCAGTCGCCGGAGGGCCTCGAGGTGCTGCGCGGCTCCTCGACCTACACCTTCGACGGCAACTGGAAGGTGCAGGCCGAGAACGGGGCCGACGGCTACCACGTCACCGCGCTGCACTGGAACTACGCGGCGACGACCTCACGTCGAGCGAGCGGCGAGTCGAAGAACGAGACCAAGGCCCTCGACGCCGGCGGCTGGGGCAAGTCCGGCGGCGGCTACTGGTCGTTCCCGCACGGCCACCTGTGCCTGTGGACGTGGAAGGCCAACCCCGAGGACCAGCCGCTCTACAGCGAGCTCGACTCGCTCAAGGAGCAGTTCGGCGACGCCACCGGCGACTTCATGGTCCGCGGGTCCCGGAACCTGTGCCTCTACCCGAACGTCTACCTGATGGATCAGTTCTCGACGCAGATCCGGCACTTCCGCCCGATCGCGCCGAACCAGACCGAGGTCACGATCTACTGCATCGCGCCGAAGGGCGAGAGCGACGAGGCCCGGGCGCACCGCATCCGGCAGTACGAGGACTTCTTCAACGCCTCGGGCATGGCCACCCCCGACGACCTCGAGGAGTTCCGGGCCTGCCAGCTCACCTTCCAGGCCACCACCGCGCCGTGGAACGACATGAGCCGCGGGATGCAGCACTGGATCGACGGGCCTGACGACGTGGCCTCCGCCCTCGGGATGGACGGCGTCATCTCCTCGGGCGCGAAGAACGAGGACGAGGGCCTCTACCCGGTTCAGCACGGCTACTGGCTCGAGACCATGCGCGCTGCCCTTGAAACCGAGAAGGAGGCCTGATCATGACGACGACGGAGAACGGCGCCGCCCGGGGCTCCACCGGCGAGACCGGGAACGCCCTGATCACCCAGAACATCATCGAGCAGTTCCTCTACCGCGAGGCGCGCTACCTCGACGACCGCGAGTTCGAGCGCTGGCTCGAGTGCTACGCCGACGACGTCGTGTACTGGATGCCGTGCTGGGACGACCACGACACCCTCACCCAGGACCCGCAGCGCGAGATCTCGCTGATCTACTACGCGAACAAGGGCGGCCTCGAGGACCGGGTCTTCCGCATCCGCACCGAGCGCTCGAGCGCGACCTCGATCCCGGAACCGCGCACCAGCCACAACATCTCGAACGTCGAGGTGATCGAACGGCGCGGGGACCTCGTCGACGTGCGGTTCAACTGGCACACCATGTACTTCCGGTACAAGACCATCGACCCGTACTACGGGACGTCCTTCTACACGATCGACTTCTCGGGCCCGTCACCGCTCATCCGCCGCAAGACCGTGGTGCTGAAGAACGACTTCATCCACCACGTCGTGGACATCTACCACTTCTGAGCCGGAGGAGATGAGTGCTGTGACTGCGATGACGCACGACGTCGCCCTGACCTTCGAGGACGGCGTCACCCGCTTCGTGCGCGTCCGCGAGGACCAGACCGTCATGGACGCCTCGTACCGGTCGAAGATCAATATTCCGGTCGACTGCAGCGACGGGGCCTGCGGCACCTGCAAGTCCTACTGCGAGTCCGGCCAGTTCGAGATGAGTGATTACGTCGAGGACGCGCTCTCGCCCGACGAGGAGGCGGCCGGTTACGTCCTGACGTGCAGCATGTCGCCGAAGTCGGACCTGGTGCTGCAGATCCCGACGACGTCGGCGGTCGCGAAGACCAGCGCGGGTTCCTTCACCGCGACGGTCACCGACGTGGAGCGGCTGTCGTCGACCACGATGTCACTCACGCTGGACTGCGACGACCGCGACAAGCTCGTCTTCCTGCCCGGGCAGTACGTCAACATCGCCGTACCCGGCACCGACCAGACCCGCTCGTACTCGTTCTCGAGCGCTCCCGATGGCGAGCAGCTGAGCTTCCTGATCAAGCTCTCGCCCGGCGGGGTCATGTCGGACTGGCTGGAGAACTGGGCCTCGGTCGGCGACTCCGTCCAGTTCACCGGCCCCCACGGCAGTTTCTTCCTGCGCGAGTCGGACTCGCCCCTGCTGCTGCTCGCAGGCGGGACGGGCCTCGCGCCGATCCTGTCGATCCTGCGCCGGCTGCACGCCTCCGGGAGCACGCGGCCCACCCACCTGGTCTACGGGGCGACCACGGACGACGACGTCGTCGGGCTCGACACCCTGACGGAGCTGGCGGAGTCGCTCGAGTCGTTCACGTGGGCCCACACCGTGGCCGACGAGCGGACGACCGCCGAGCGGCAGGGCTACGTCACCGCCCACACCGAGCCCGGCCACCTGCACGACGGCGAGGCCTCGGTCTACCTGTGCGGGCCGCCGCCGATGGTGGACGCGGTCCGCAAGGACTTCTCCGAGCGGGGCTTCGAGCCGGCCGGTTTCTACTACGAGAAGTTCGCGCTCGCCGCCAAGCCCGACTCCGAGGAGGGTGCCGACGAGGACCTCGAGGGCGCCCAGGATCTCGAGGGAGCCCAGGATCTCGAGGGAGCACAGCCAGAACCGGACGCGACCACTCCGGCCGTCGCAACCGTCGAGGCGGAGGAGCAGGGCACCGAGGAGCGGACGCCGGCTGCGGTGGACCTGCTGGACCCGGGGCCGACGGCCGAGCTGCTCCAGAGCCTGGAGGGACGCGAGCTCGACGGACAGACCGTGCTCCCGCGCATCGAGCTGGCGGAGCTGGGGGCCGATGCCCGGGTGGCGGCCGCGTCGGATCTCCCGGATGGCAGCCCGATCGAGGACCTGCCACGGCGGCTGCTCGGCCGGGTCGTGCTCCCGGGGGACGAGCACGGCTCCACCGACGGGACCAGCTCCGCCGGCCGGCGGGTCACCGAGGACGACGAGCTCCTCGTCGCCGACGACGCCCGCGGCATCCTGGGCCAGGCCGTGTTCGCCACGAGCGTGGTCGAACCGCTGGTCGCGCCCCGCGCGCCCGAGTCGCCCACTGAGCCGGCTGCCGAGTCCGTCCCGGGCACCGTCACCACCGACGGGTACGAGATCGGGCAGCAGCACCCCTCGATCCAGGTCTCCGACGCGATCTTCGACGCCCGCCGGGCCCTCGAGCTCGGGGCCCTCGAGCTCACGATCGGCCGCATCACCTCGCAGCAGATCGCGGGGTACCGGGTGCTCGCGGAGTCGACCGTGCCCTACGTCGACGTCGAGAACGAGCGGTTCACCGACGCGGCGGGCTACACCGAGTCCAACGCCGCGTTCCACGACTACCTGTTCGTCCTGACCGGCAACGAGCACCTGCTGCACGCCTACCAGGACCTCGGGGTCAAGGGACACATGGAGGAGTCACTGCGCTCGGCGACCTGGTGCGATCCGCGCTGCGCGCAGGACCACCTCGACATCGTCGACGCGTTCGAGACCGGGGACCGCGAGGAGGCCCGGCGGCTGATCTCCGAGCACGCCGAGCGGTCCAAGGCGACCACGCGGCGGGCGATGACCGAGCGGCGCGAGTCCCGCCGGCCGCGGTTCGTGACGCCGGGCCGCTTCGCCGACCACGTCGTCGTCATCACCGGCGCGGGTCAGGGGATCGGGGAGACCACCGCGCGGCGCATCCACGCCGAGGGCGGGCTCGTGGTGCTCGCCGACCGCGCGGACACGGTCAAAGAGCTCGCGGCGGAGCTTGCCGAGGACCGCACCGAGGGCGTGGGCGACGCGGTGGCAGTGCTCGCGGACCTGGAGACCTGGGAGGGTGCGCAGTCCGTGGTGGCCGCGGCGCTCGAGCAGTTCGGTCGGATCGACGTCGCGGTGCACGGCGTCGGCGGCACGATCTGGGCGAAGCCGTTCGACCAGTACCCGCCCGAGGAGATCCAGGCGGAGATCCAGCGGTCGCTGTGGCCCACCCTGTGGTGCTGCCGGGCGGTGGCCCCGCACATGATCGAGCGGGGCAGCGGCACGATCGTCAACGTGTCGTCGAACGCGACCCGAGGCATCCTCCGCGTGCCGTACGCGGCCGCGAAGGGCGGCGTCAACGCCATCACCTCGGCGCTGGCGCTCGAGCTCGCCCCGCACGGCGTCCGGGTCGTGGCCACCGCGCCCGGCGGCACGGACGCGCCCGAGCGCAGGACCGCCCGTGGCCCGGCTCCCGCGTCCGACGAGGAACTCCGGTGGCGGCGGGACATGGTCGAGCAGGTCACCGAGTCGTCGCTGATGAAGCGGTACGGCACGCTCGACGAGCAGGCCGCCGCGATCGCGTTCCTGGCCTCCCCGGAGGCCTCGTACATCACCGGGTCGGTGCTGCCGGTCGCCGGCGGCGACCTCGGCTGAGCGAGCCTGACCGACATGACCACGGCCGCACCCGACGACGACCACGCCGGCGGGGCGCGGGTCCGTCCGGAGGTCCGCCGGGCCCTGCTCGACGTCGTCGCGCAGGGTCGGGGGAGCGTCCTCGTCACCGGGGAACCCGGCGTCGGGAAGTCCCGGCTGCTCCGGGAAGCCGTGGCCCGCGCGGACGGGGCGACGGTCCTGACGGCGGCCGGGGTCGCCTGGGAGCGGGGCGCTCCGTACGGGGTGCTGGCCCAGCTGATCGGTGAGGACGTCGGCACCCTCGCGCCCGACGACGCGTTCGCGGCGGCGGACCGCCTCGCCCGGCGGGCGGGCGACGAGCGGGCGGGCGAGGAGCCGGTCGTGCTCGTCGTCGACGACGCCCACTGGTGCGATCCGGAATCGCTGCGGGCGGTCTCGACGCTACTGCGCCACCACCGCCGGGTCCCGGTGGTCGCGTTGTTCGGGGCCACCCCCGGGCGCGGCGGGTCGGGCACCAACGACCTGCTGCGCCGCGTCGCCGACACCGCCCTGCCGCTCGGGCCCCTCTCGGCCCACGAGATCGAGGAGATCTGCACCGACCGCGGCCGACCGCTGCCGCCGTGGCTGACCGAGCGGCTGCGCCGGCACACCCACGGCAACCCGCGCCACGTCCTGGCGCTGCTCGACGAGATGCCCGACGCGCTGTGGGACGTGCCCGACCTCCGGCTCCCGGCGCCCGACGAGGTCGCGGTGCGGGTCGCCGAGGACTGCGAGGCGCTCGGCGACGACGCCCGCCGTCTCGTCGAGACGGTCGCCTGCTTCGGCGAGCCTGCGAGCCTCGACGAGGTCGCGCGCACCGCGGGCCTCGACGACGTCCTGCGGCCGCTCAGCGACGCCGCGCGCCGCGGGCTCGTCACCCGCTCCGGGGGCCGCTCGCTGCCGGTCGTCAGCCCGGGCGACCCGATGGTCCGGGCCGCGGTGCTCGACCTCGTGGGCCCGCACCGGGCGGCCGAGCTGCGGCGCCGGGCCGCCGAGGTCGTCGCCGAGCCCCACCGCCGGCTCGCGCTGCTCGCCGCCGCGACGCCCGGGCCCGACCCCGACCTCGCGGCCCGCCTCGCCGACCTCGCGCAGACGAAGACGAGCGACGGCGCGTGGTCCGACGCCGCCCACGCGCTGCTCGAGGCGAGCCGGCTCACCGATCGGCCCGCCGACCGCGAACTGCTGCTCATCCGCGCCGTCGACGCGCTGATCGGCGCGGGTGCGGTGTTCGAGGCCGAGGCCATGATCCCGGCGGTCGAGAACCTCCTCGACACCGCGATCCGGAACTCCGTCCTCGGTTACCTCGCCGTCCTGCTCGGCCGCAGGGGCCAGGCCGAACGCGCCCTGACCCGCGCCTGGGAGCTCTGCGACCCGGCGAGCGACGTCGACACCGCGGCCTGGATCTGCCAACGACGGGTCCTGCACGCCCTGCTGGACGGCGACGGTCCCGCGCTGGTCGAGTGGGCCGACCGCGCGACCACGCTCGTCGGCCGGGACCACCCGGCCGCCGTCGAGGCCCTCGCGATGCGCGGGCTCGGGACCGCCGCGTCGGGGCGTCCCGAGGCGGCCCTGGCCGAGTACCGCGACGTGGCGGCCCGCATCCGGCAGGGCCCGCAGATCCAGCGGGTGACCATGGGCCACGGGTGGCTCCACCTCGTCGTCGGGGGGCTCGACGAGGCCCGCGCGGAGCTGGAGAGCGCCATCCCCACGACCACCCTCGGCGGTTCCTCGCGGATCTCCCTGTGGGCCTCCGGGTGGCTGGCGCGCACCCACTTCCTCGCCGGGGACTGGGACCTGGCGCTCCGGGTAGTGGCGCAGGGCCTGCGGCGGGCCGAGCAGACCGGCATCGTCATCGTCACGCCGCTGCTCGGCTGGACCGCGTCGCAGATCCACAGCCTGCGCGGCGACCCGGCGCGGGCCGAACGCGTCCTGAGCGAGGCCGCCACCGGGGCCGAGGACTACGAGATCATGGCCGTGCCGCGGCGGCTCGCCCGTGCGAGCCTGGCCGAGGCCCGCTCCGACTACGCCGCCGTCGTCCGTGTGCTCGCCCCGCTGGCCACCCACGACGAACACTCGACCGTCGACCAGCCCGGCTGGTGGCCGTGGCGCGACGTGTACGCCAACGCGCTGGTGCTCGAGGGCCACCTCGAGGAGGCCGAGGCGTTCCTGGCCCACCACGAGGGCCGTGCCCGGCACCAGCACAACGCCCCCGAGACCGCGCGCCTGGACTGGGCCCGCGGTCGGCTGCTCGCCGCCCGCGGCGACCTCGACGGGGCGCGGTGCGCCTTCGAGCGGGCGATCGCCGCCCTGGACACGATGTCGCTGCGCTGGGACCGGGCGCGGGCGCACTTCGCCTACGGCCAGTCCCTGCGCCGCCTGGCCCAGCGCCGCGACGCCGACACCCTGCTGTCCACCGCCCGCGAGCTGTTCCTCGCCCTCGGCGCGACCAGCTACGTCGCGCGCTGCGACCGCGAGCTGCGGGCCGGCGGGGTCCACCAGACCCGCCCCGAACGGGCCGCGCACGACCTGACCGCGCAGGAGAGCGCCGTCGTCGGGCTGGTCGTGCAGGGCCTCTCCAACAAGGACGTCGCCGCCGAGCTGCAGGTCTCCCCGAAGACGATCCAGTACCACCTCACGAGGATCTACAACAAGCTCGGCGTCCGGTCGCGCACGGAGCTGGCCGGACTGCACCGCGAGGAGTCCTGAGCGGCGTTCGACCGCGCCCCCCACGGTACGAACGGGCCGCTCGTCACCATCAAGCGTGACCAACGGCCCGTTCGTGCGGAGCGGGAGCCGGCCCCGCGTCGCCGGGCGGGGCGTGCTCGGCAGCGCGACGGGGAATCCTCCTGGCGTCTTCGGCGTCGAAGACGCTCCCGGCGAGAGGACCGCTGACGATGCGGACTGTGCAGACCGTGACCCTCGAGGACGCCCGGCGGGTGATCGCCGCCGGCGAGCAGGAGGCCGACTCGCAGGGCCAGCCGATGAATATCGCGGTGGTCGACGCGGGAGGGACCCTCGTCGCCCACATCCGCCAGGATCGGGCCTGGATCGGGAGCGTCGACGTCGCGATCAACAAGGCGTTCAGCGCCCGCGCCTTCGACGTCTCGACGGCGGGTCTCGCCGAGAACGCCCAGCCCGGCGGGCAGTTCTACGGCATCCAGGACTCCAACCACGGCCGGGTCATGATCTTCGCCGGTGGGGTGCCGCTGATGTCCGGCGACGCGGTGGTCGGCGCCGTCGGGGTCAGCGGCGGCACGGGGGAGCAGGACCAGGCCGTCGCGTCGGCGGCCGCGGCAGCGCTGTAGACGCCGGGAGTCCTCGGCCTCCTCCTCGGCGGGATCGCCAGCTCCGCGATGTACGGCCCGCAGGCGGCGCTGTTCGCCGAGCTGTTCAGCGCCGAGGTGCGCTACTCGGGGGCGTCGCTGGACTACCAGATCGGCGCGGTGCTCGGCGGCGGGCTCGCCCCGCTCATCGCCGTACCCGACGCTGTTCGCCCGCCGGACCCGGTCGCTGACCCTCGGCGGCGTCGAGGTCCCGGTCCCCGGCGGTCAGCGCATCTGACCGGCGCCCGCGGAGGGGTGCGGGACCTCAGGCATGGTTCCCTCCGGGGATCCAGCTCGTGCCCGCGAGCGGTACCCGCGCCATGGCCGCCGACTCGACGGTGAGGGCCACGAGGTCCTCGGGCTCGAGGTGTCGGACGTGGGCCTTGCCGCAGGCGCGGGCGATGGTCTGCGCCTCGAGGGTGAGCACGCGCAGGTAGTTCGCGAGGCGCTTGCCGGCCTCGACGGGGTCCAGCCGGGCGGCCAGCTCGGGGTCCTGGGTGCTGATGCCCGCCGGGTCCCGGCCGTCCTGGAAGTCGTCGTAGTAGCCGGCCGCGGATCCGATCGCCTCGTACTCGGCCGCGTAGCGCGGGTCGTTGTCGCCGAGCGCGATCAGCGCGGCGGTGCCGATCGCGACGGCGTCGGCGCCCAGCGCCATGGCCTTCGCGACGTCGGCGCCGGTGCGGATGCCGCCGGAGACGATCAGCTGCACCCCGTGGCGGTGCAGGCCGAGCTCCTGCAGGGCCTGGACGGCCTGCGGGATGGCGGCCAGGGTCGGGATGCCGACGTGCTCGATGAACACGTCCTGGGTGGCGGCGGTGCCACCCTGCATCCCGTCGACGACGACGACGTCCGCGCCGGCGGCGACCGCGAGCTTCACGTCGTAGTAGGTGCGGGTGGCCCCGACCTTGACGTAGATCGGCTTGCCCCAGTCGGTGATCTCGCGGAGTTCGATGATCTTGATCGCGAGGTCGTCCGGGCCGGTCCAGTCGGGGTGGCGGCAGGCGCTGCGCTGGTCGATCCCGGCCGGCAGCGTGCGCATCTCGGCGACCCGCTCGGAGATCTTCTGGCCGAGCAGCATGCCACCGCCGCCGGGCTTGGCGCCCTGGCCGAGCACGACCTCGATCGCGTCGGCGGCCCGCAGGTGCTCGGGGTTCATCCCGTACCGGCTCGGCAGCACCTGGTAGACGAGCGTCTTGGACTGCCCCCGCTCCTCCTCGGTCATGCCGCCGTCGCCGGTCGTCGTCGACGTCCCGACCTCGCCCGCGCCCCGGCCGAGGGCCTCCTTGGCCTGGGCCGACAGGGCGCCGAAGCTCATCCCGGCGATGGTCACCGGCGTCGCCAGGTGCAGCGGCGACCGGGCGTGCCGGTCGCCGAGGACGACGTCGGTGTCGCAGCGCTCGCGGTAGCCCTCGAGCGGGTAGCGCGACATCGAGGCGCCGAGGAAGAGCAGGTCGTCGAAGTGCGGGACGGCGCGCTTGGCGCCCCAGCCGCGGATGTCGTACACACCGGTCCGGGCGGCGCGCTGGATCGAGGCGATCGTGGCGCGGTCGAAGGTCGCCGACTCCCGCAGACCGAGCTGGGCCGGATCGGTCATCAGTAGCTCCCCGCGTGCTCGGTGGTGAAGTGGTAGAGCGAGCGGGCCGAGCCGTACCGACGGAACTCGCTCGTCGCGTGGTCCAGGCCCGCCGCCGCCAGGAGCTGCGCGAGCTCGGCGTGGTGCTCCTCGCGCAGCGGCTTCTCGACGCAGTCCGCGCCGAGCGTCCCGATCCCGCCGCGGACGTAGAGGCGGGCCTCGTAGATCGAGTCACCGAGGCCGTCGCCGGCGTCACCGCACACCACGAGCCGGCCGGCCTGGGCCATGAACGCGCTCATCGGGCCGACCGAGCCGCCGACGACGATGTCGATGCCCTTCATCGAGATGCCGCAGCGCATCGACGCCGAGCCCTCGACGACCAGGAGCCCGCCGCGGCCGGTGGCACCCGCGGACTGCGACGCATCACCGCGCACGCGCACCGAGCCCGACATCATGTTCTCGGCCAGCCCGGTGCCCGCCGAGCCGTCGACGACGACGTGGGCCGCCTCGTTCATGCCGGCGCAGTAGTAGCCGACGTGGCCGCGGACGCGGACCTCGATCTCCTCGCGGAGCCCGGCCGCGACCGCGTGCGCGCCCTGGGAGTTCAGGACCTCGTAGCGGCGGTGCCGCGGCGCGTGCAGCTCCGCGTTCAGGGTGCGGACGTCGGCCTCGTGCAGGTCGATCGTGCGGACCACGTCGCCGGCGGCACGGTCGCCGGTGGCACGGTCGTCGTCGGCCCGGCCGTCGAGCCGCGCTCCCTCGAGGGTGGTCACCGGGCTCACCGCGTCCATGCGTAGACCTGTCCGGGGGCGGGCTCGAAGATGTGGGCCTCGCCGATGCCGGGGAGCTCGGCCAGCGCGCGGAACTCCGAGGCCATGGCGACCCAGCGCGGGTGCTCGGCGACGATCGCGGGCTTGCAGGCGATCTCGTCGCGGACCACGGCGAAGCCGTCGGCGGTGGTGACGAGCAGCGTGTAGAAGCCGTCGAAGGTCTCGCCGAGGAGCCGGAGGGCCTTCTCCAGGTCGTCGCCCTCGGCCAGGCGGGCGGCGACGAACCGAGCGCCGACCTCGGTGTCGTTCTCCGAGTCGAACTCCACGCCCTGGCGGCGCAGGTCGCGGCGCACGGTCGCGTGGTTGGAGAACGACCCGTTGTGGACCAGGCACTGGTCCGTCCCGACGGAGAACGGGTGGCACCCCTCGGGGGTGATCGCGGACTCGGTGGCCATACGGGTGTGGGCCAGGCCCTGCCACCCGCTGACGTCCCGGAGCCGGTAGGTCGCGGCGAGGTCGTCCGGGCGCCCGACGTCCTTGTAGACGACCAGGTCGGACCCGCTGCCGACGACGCGGGCGTCCGGGGCCGCCGCGGACACGGCGGTGATGAGGGCTTCCGGGGACACCGGCGCCGTCACGACCGTGGTCGCGCCCGCCCGGTCGACGCCGACCGGCGGGGTCCCGGGGAGCACCGCGGAGACGAGGTCGGCGAGGTCGCCGGGGGCCGAGAGCACGGACACCGCTGCCTCCCCGGGCGGGTTGCGCTCGGGGTCGCCGTACACGGCGATGCCCGCCGAGTCGGGACCGCGTTCGGTGACCCCGCACAGCATGGTGTCGAGGAGCCGGCCGAGCTGTGGGTACAGCTCGGGGTCCCGGAGGTGGAGTCCGATGATCCCGCACATGAGGGCTCACTCTTCCTTCTCGGCGAGGCCGGGGCGGTGGGTCTTACCCTGAGGTGAAACTACATCTCCTCAGAGGAGACGTCGAGGGATTCCGCCAGGATGTGGCGGGGTCAGGGTGTGGCGGTCGCCTCGACGTGGGCGCGGCGCGCGGCCCACGTGTAGGCGTCGACGACGCTGATCGCGTACACGAAGAGCCCGCCCGCGAGCCGCCCGACCAGCGAGTGGTCCGGGGTGGTCAGCTGCCAGGTCACCACGCCGAGCAGCGCGGTGTAGAAGGTGAAGACCAGCCCGCGCAGCGGGAAGCCGGCGAGCACGTGGCCCATCCCGGGCAGCACGATGGCGGTCGCGAGCACGACGACGGGATGACGCAGGTTCACGAGGAGCTCCTCTCGGCAGGGATCTCGGTGGTGACGTGGTCGGCCTGGTCACCGATCGCGGTGAGCACGGCGAGCACCCGGAGCAGGTCGGGGGCCGCGACCCGGGCCGGGCCGAAGTCCGCGCGCCGGCCCAGGCGGTAGCTCGCCTGGTCGGCCTCGGCCACCAACCACACGGCGCGGACGCCGCCCCGGCCGAGGCCGATCTCCTTGAGGTGCGGATCGCCCAGCAGGTCCGCCGTCGGGTCCAGCACCGCGGCGTCCGGGGCCAGTGCGGCATCGGTGGTCGAGACCCGCACCGGCCGGGGACACCCGAGCGGCGGGGGGATCTCGTCGGGGAACCGGCCGTCGGGGGAGAAGAACTCCGTCCCCGTCGGGCGGCGCAGCAGGTTC
>JAICLN010000279.1 GCA_025925615.1 Actinomycetospora sp.
GAAGGTGCGGACGCTCATCGCGCACACCGCGGCGAGATCCGCGACGACGATCGGCTCGGCCAGGTGCTCCAGCGCCCAGGCCCGGGCCACCGCGGTGCCGCCCCGCGGCCCGTCGTCGGGAACCGGCGCGGCGATGAACTGGGCCTGCCCGCCGTCGCGCCAGGGGGCGACGACGGAGTAGCGGGCGACGGCGTTCGCGACGTCGCTGCCGTGGTCGCGGCGCAGCACGTGCAGGCAGAGGTCGATGCCCGCGGCGAGGCCCGCCGAGGTCAGCAGGTCGCCCTCGTCGACGAAGAGCACGTCCTCGTCGACCTCGACGGCGGGGAAGAGCCGACGGAAGTCGGCGGCGCGGGCCCAGTGCGTCGTCGCGCGGCGTCCGTCGAGGCGGCCGGCCGCGGCGAGCACGAACGCCCCGGTGCAGATCGACATCCAGCGCGCCCCCGCCGGGACCAGCGCGAGGGCCTCGGCGACCGCCGGGGGCAGGACGCCGTCGCGACGCACCGGGACGCAGTGGGTGCCGGGCACGATCACGGTGTCCGCCTCGGCGAGCGCTTCGGGGCCGTGGTCGAGCTCGATCCGGTAGCCGCTGGTGACCCGGACACTGGGCTCGACCCCGCAGACGCGGACGTCGTAGAGCCGCTCGCCGTCGCGCCGGGCCTCGCCGAGGATCTGGGACGCCATCGGCAGGTCGAACCCGACCACCTCGTCGAGGGCGAGGACCGCCACGCGATGCACTCCGTCGTTCATGGCCCGATCCTGGCACATGTCGTCGTTCCGGCCACTGGTTCGTCGGCGCCGCGACCACGACGCTGATCCCTCGTGTCCACGACCACGCCGTCCGCCCCCTCGCGCCTGACCCGCGCGAACACCTGGCCCTGGGCCGTCGCCGCGACCGCGTTCGTCTCCCTCATGTGCGCGGCCGGGTTCCGGGCGGCGCCGGGGGTGCTGATCGACCCGCTGCACATGGAGTTCGGCTGGTCGCACGCCGAGATCTCCTCGGCCGTGTCGGTCAACCTCGTCCTCAACGGCGTCATCTCGCCGTTCGCGGCGGCGCTGATGGAGCGCTTCGGGATGCGCCGCGTGGTCACGGCCGGGCTGCTGCTCGTGGCGGCCGGCAGCGGGCTGACGGTGTTCATCGACGCGCCGTGGCAGCTGATCATGCTCTGGGGCGTGTGCATCGGCGTCGGCACCGGCGCCACCGCCCTGGCCTTCGTCGCGACCGTGACCGGGCGGTGGTTCGTCCGCCACCGCGGGCTGGTCAGCGGGGTGCTCACCGCCGCGCAGTCCGCCGGCGGGCTCGTCTTCCTCCCGCTCATGGCTTCCCTCGCCACCACCCACGGCTGGCGGCCGGCCTCGCTCGTCGTCACCGCTGGGGCGTTGCTCGTCGTGCCCGTCGTAGTGTTCCTGCTGCGCGACCGACCGAGCGACGTCGGCACCGTCGCGCTCGGGGCGGACCCGGCCGCACCGGCGCCCGTCGTCACCCGTCCCGCGGGCGGCGCCGTCCGGCCCGCGCTCGCGGTGCTGCGCGAGGCCTCGCACACCGGGGTGTTCTGGCTGCTCGCGAGCAGCTTCGCCATCTGCGGCGCCACGACCGTCGGGCTGGTGAACACCCACTTCGTCCCCGCGGCGCACGACCACGGGATGCCGGCGACGACGGCGGCCGGACTGCTCGCCGTCGTCGGGATCTTCGACGTGGCCGGGACGATCGCGTCGGGGTGGTTCACCGACCGCGTCGACCCGCGCTACCTGCTCATCGCCTACTACCTGCTGCGCGGCCTGTCGCTCGCGGTGCTCCCGATGCTGCTCGGCCCGGTCGCCACCCCGCCGATCTGGGCGTTCATCGTGTTCTACGGGCTCGACTGGGTCGCGACGGTGCCGCCGACGGTCACGCTGGCGCGCGAGCACTTCGGGGAGCGGGCGCCGGTCGTCTTCGGCTGGATCTTCGCGTCGCACCAGGTCGGGTCGGCGATCGCGGCGGTCGGGGCGGGCCTGCTGCGCGACAGCACCGGCACGTACACCTCGGCCTGGCTGACCGCGGGCGGGCTGTGCGCCCTGGCGGCGGTGCTGTGCCTGGTGATCCCGCGACGAGTGGCGCCGGCCGCTTGACCTCGATAATAGTTGAGGTTCCACGCTGGACGCATGACGTCGCAACCGATTCCGACCGCCCTGGTCACCGGTGCCTCCCGCGGGCTGGGGCGGGCCCTCACCGAGGCGCTCGTCGCCGACGGCTGGCGGGTCGTCGTCGACGCCCGTCACGCCGGCGACCTCTCCTTTAACACGGCCGCGGTCACCGCGGTGCCCGGCGACGTCGCCGACGCCGGGCACCGTCGTCGGCTCGCCGAGGTCGTCGGGGAGCTCGGCGGCCTGGACCTCCTGGTCAACAACGCGAGCCTGCTCGGGCCCAGCCCGCAACCGCGGCTCGTCGACTACCCCCTCGACGTCCTCACCCGGGTCCTGACCGTCAACGTCCTCGCCCCGCTCGCCCTGGTCCAGGAGCTGCGCCCGTACCTGCGCCCGGGGGCACGCGTGATCGACGTGTCCTCCGACGCCGCCGTCGAGGCGATGGACGGCTGGGGCGGCTACGGCGCCTCGAAGGCCGCGCTCGACCACCTCACCGCCGTGCTCGCCGTCGAGGAGCCCGACCTGCGCGTCTACGCCGTCGACCCCGGCGACATGCGCACGGCCATGCACCAGGAGGCGTTCCCGGGCGAGGACATCAGCGACCGGCCGTGGCCGGAGACGGTGGTCCCGGCCCTGCGCGGGCTGGTCGCCGGTGTCCTGCCGAGCGGGCGCTACCGGGCCGCGGACCTGGTCGTGGCGTCGTGAGCACGCCGACCACGCGCTTCGTCCTGCCCCCGGCGCGCGAGGCGACCGCCCCGCCCGAGCGACGCGGCCTGACCCGCGACGGCGTCCGGCTGCTCGTCGCCGAGCCCGGCCGCATCACCCACCGGCGCTTCGCCGACCTCGAGGACCACCTCGAGCCCGGCGACCTGCTCGTGGTCAACACGTCGGCGACGCTGCCCGCGGCGCTGGAGGCACGACGCCCGGACGGCGCGCCGACGGGGGTGCACGTGTCGACGACGCTCGACGACGGGTCGTGGGTCGTCGAACCGCGGCATCCCGACGGCCCGGACCTCACCGCCGTCGTCGGGGACGTCCTCACCCTCGACGACGACGTCGCGCTGGAGCTGGTGGCGCCGTACCCGGAGTCCGACGCGGCGGTGACCCGGCTGTGGCGCGCGCGTACTCGTCCGGAGGGGGACCTCGCCGGTTTCCTGACCGCCCACGGCCGGCCGATCGGCTACGGCTACCTCACGGGCGCCTACCCGCTGGCCGAGTACCAGACCGTGTACGCGACCGAGCCGGCCGAGGGAGAGCTGGGCAGCGCCGAGATGGCCAGCGCCGGACGGCCGTTCACCGAGCGCCTGCTGATCCGGTTGATGGCGCGCGGGGTGGTGCTCGCCCCGATCGTGCTGCACGCCGGGGTCTCGAGCCCCGAGAAGCACGAGCCGCCGATGCCCGAGCGGTTCACGGTGCCGGCGCCGACCGCGCGGCTGGTGGGGTCGACGCGGGCCGCGGGCGGCCGGGTGGTGGCGGTCGGGACAACCGTCGTGCGGGCCCTGGAGACCGCCGCGGACCCGGACGGCACCGTCCACCCGGCGAGCGGCTGGACCGACCTCGTGCTGGGCCCGGAGCGCCCGGCGCGGACGGTGACGGGGCTGGTCACCGGCCTGCACGCGCCCGAGGCGAGCCACCTGCTGCTCCTCGAGGCCGTCGCCGGACCGGAACTGGTCAGCCGCGCGTACGAGGCTGCCGTGGCGCACGGCGACTACCTGTGGCACGAGTTCGGGGACTCGACGTTCTTCCGGTGCGCTCCGCGCAGGTGAGCACTCTTCCGTGCCGTAGGGCGGAATAGTGCTCACGAGGCCGGAGGCCACCTAGGGTCGAGGTCGTGGTGGCGCGGGCGAGCAGCGTGATGACGCAGGGCGTGGTGACGGTGACGCCGGAGCACCCGCTCGAGCACGCCCGGTCGCTCCTGACCAACAATCGGTTCAGCGCCCTGCCGGTCGTGGACCGCAGCTACCGCCTGGTCGGGATCGTCTCGACCCTGGACGTCCTGCGCGCCGACGTGGAGGGGCGGTCCGGGGTACGCGTGGGTGCGGTGATGACGCCCGAGCCGCTGTGCATGTCCCCGGACTCGCCGCTGTCGATCCTGGCCCACCGGCTGCGGCGCTACGGCGAGCGGCGGGTGATGCCGATCGTCGAGCGCGGGGTGCTCGTCGGGGTCGTCACCCGCGGGGACCTGCTGCGCGAGCCGGAGAGCCGCTCGTTCGTCGACCGCCTGCTCGGGTTGGAGGCGATCGATCCCGACGTGCCGCCTCCCGACCAGCCCCGGGTCGGCACCACCGCGGGCGAGGTCATGACCCCGCTGGCGGACCTCGTCGTCGCCTACCCCGACACCCCGGTGGGCCACGCGGCCGTCTGGCTCTCCACGAACCGGCTGAGCGCGCTGCCCGTGCTCGACGAGGACGACCACCTGCTGGGCATCGTCAGCGAGGCCGACCTGATGCCCGACACCCTCTCCGGCCGGCGCGGTCCGGTCGCCCGGCAGGTCGGCGAGGCGATGACGACCCGGGTCACCCGGGCCCGGCCCCGGGCCCCGCTCGTGAAGGTCGCCCGTAAGATGATCAAGGATCGGCTGCGGGTGATCCCGGTGCTCGACCACGACGAGCGCGTGGTCGGGATGCTCAGCCGCGGTGACCTGTTGCGCGCGGAGGCCCCGCCGCCGGAAGCAGCGTCGTCGGGAGCAGAAGGGTCGTCGGGCGCGCCGCAGCGGGAGTGACGATGTCCACCCGCCCCTGCGCATCCGCTCCCGGTACAGCACGGTGGCCGGGGAGCACGGACGAGCAGGCAGGAGCAGCAGGGTGAGTGACGAGTCCGCGGAGACGTCCGAGCGGGAGAAGCTGCTGGTCGCGCCCCTGGTGACGACGGATCCCGACGAGGACGTCTCCGAGACCTGGACCGGCACCCCGGTTCCCCCGGGCTACACTGACATGATCGACGAGCTCCGAGAGCTCCTCGACCGGGTGGCCGCCGCCGCGCCGGGCGCCGAGCTCGTCGCCGACACCACGAAGGCCGTCGCCGACCTCAACGCCCGGCTCGCGGAGGCGGCGGTCGAGGAGCCCGCCCGGCTCGCGGGCCGACTGCTCACGGCACCCGGCCGGGCCCAGCTCGCCGTCCCGCCGCTGCTGCTCGACGAGGTCGACGAGGGGCACGCGGTCGGCCGGGTCCGGTTCGGCGCGCACTTCATGGGCAGCAACGCCGTCGTCCACGGCGGGGCGATCCCGATGCTGTTCGACGACCTGCTGGGTCGGCTCTCCGTCGTCGGCGGCCGTCCCCGGTCGCGGACCGCGTACCTGCACGTCGACTACCGCTCCGTCGCGATCATCGAGCGCGAGCTGCGGGTCGAGGCCTGGCTGGAGCGCGTGGAGGGCCGCAAGCGATTCCTGCGGGGCACGCTGTCCGACGGCGACACCCTGTGCGCGGAGGCCACCGGGCTGTTCGTCGAGCTGAAGCCGGGCCAGACGTAGGGAGGTGCCTC
>JAICLN010000196.1 GCA_025925615.1 Actinomycetospora sp.
AAGGTCGGGGACGACGGGTGGCGGTCGTGGTCCAGCCAGCCCGGCGTCGGTACGTAGCCCACGGGGTCCTCCCGACGTCGCTGGGGGTCGGTCCTGGAACGGGCCTGCTCACTCTCCATGCACGCCACGATCGGCGCAAGTATTGTTGACAATTTCGTCGCAGTTCCTGTCGGGTACTCTGCGATCAACCGGACCAGGGGGTGCGATGAGCGCGGTGACCGCAGCGGCCGGCGGGACCGAGGACGTCGTCGACCTCGTGCGCACGGCGATCCACCAGGGCGAGTTCGTGCCGAACCAGCGCCTGGTCGAGGCCGACCTGTCCGTGCAGTTCGGCGCCAGCCGGGCCGCGGTGCGCACCGCGCTCGTCCAGCTCGCGGCCGAGGGCCTCGTCGAGCGCGTCCAGAACCGCGGCGCCCGGGTGCGGGCGGTCTCCCTCGACGAGGCGATCGAGATCTCCGAGGTGCGGATGGTCGTCGAGGGGCTCTGCGCCGCGAAGGCGGCCGAGCGCGCCACCGACGACGACCTCGCGGTGCTGCGGGAGATCGGCTCCGACATGCAGGCCGCGGTCGACCGGGGCGACGTGTTCGGCTACTCCGAGCTCAACCGCCGGCTGCACGCGACCGTGCGCGGGGTGGCCGGGCAGAAGGTGGCCGGCGACGTCCTCGAGCGGCTGCGCGGGCAGAACGTGCGCCACCAGTTCCGGCTCGCGCTGCTCCCGGGCCGGGCGTCGGTGTCGCTGCCCCAGCACCTCGAGATCGTCGACGCGATCTGCGCCCGCGATCCTCGGCGGGCCGAGTCCGCCATGCGCGCCCACCTGGCGAGCGTCATCGAGACGCTCCCGCAGGTGGCTTCCGGGCCTGGCCGCTGACCGCCCCCGCAGACGAGCGAGCGGGCCGTTCGCTCCCCGAGACGCAGCGAACGCGCCGTTCGCTCGCCGGTGGAGCGACCAGGTCGTCAGCCGTCGTCGACAAGTTCGACACCGAGATTGTTGACAATCTGTGCTCGACGACGAACGCTCGGAGGACCGAGAGGCGGAGGGAGCCGGGATGAGGACGGTGGTCGTGACCGACCCGCCGCGCGCGGACGTCGGCGACGCCGAGGTGCTGGGCAAGCACGGCGTGGCGACGGTGCACGAGGCGCTGGGCCGCGTCGGGTACCTCGGACCGGAGCTGCGCCCTGCGTGGCCGGGCGCCCGGACCGGCGGCACCGCCGTCACCGTCGTGTGCTGGCCCGGGGACAACCTGATGATCCACGTGGCGGTGGAGCAGTGCCGCCCCGGCGACGTCCTGGTCGTCACGACGACGTCGCCCTCCACGGACGGCCTGTTCGGCGAGCTCTTCGCGACCGCCCTCGCCCACCGCGGTGTCCGCGGCGTGGTCCTCGGCTGCGGCGTGCGCGACGTCGCCGAGCTGCGCGGGATGGGGTTCCCCGTCTGGTCGCGGGCCGTGAGCGCCCAGGGGTCGGTGAAGGCCACCCCGGGTGCGGTCAACGTGCCCGTCGTCCTCGGCGGGCAGGTGATCCAGCCGGGCGACGTGGTGCTCGGGGACGACGACGGCGCCATGGTCGTGCCCCGCGCCGACGTCGCCCGCGCGCTGACCGCGGCCGCCGCGCGCGACGAGAAGGAGGCCGCGACGCGGGCCGCGTTCCGGGAGGGCGAGCTCGGGCTCGACCGCTACGGGCTGCGGGACCGGCTCGCCGGGCTCGGCCTCGAGTACGTGACCCACGACGAGTACGAGCGGGACGACCGGTGAGCGACGACGAGGCCGGCGTCCGCACGACGATCCTGCGCGGCGGCACCTCGCGGGGCCTGTACGTCGAGGCCGCCGACCTGCCGGCCGACCCGGCCGCCCGCGACGACCTGCTGCTGCGGCTCATGGGCACCCCGGACCCCCGTCAGATCGACGGCCTCGGCGGGGCCACGTCGCTGACGAGCAAGGTCGCGGTCGTCGGCTCGTCGGAGCACGCCGACGCCGACGTCGACTACCTGTTCCTGCAGCTCGGCGTGGCTGAGCCGACGGTCTCGGACGCCCAGAACTGCGGGAACATCCTCGCCGGAGTCGGCCCGTTCGCGATCGAGTGTGGCCTGGTGGCGGCGGTGGACGGTGAGACCGAGGTGCGCATCCGCATGGTCAACTCCGACAGCGTCGCCGTCGCCACCGTGCCCACCCCCGGCGGCCGGGTGACCTACCGCGGCGACGTCGCCATCGCCGGCGTCCCCGGCACCGCCGCCGGCATCACGCTCGCCTTCTCCGACACCGCGGGCTCGACGACCGGTGCGCTGCTGCCGACCGGCAACGTCCGGGACACCGTCGACGGCGTCGAGGTCACCTGCGTCGACAACGGCATGCCCGTCGTGCTCGCCCTCGCCCCCTCGTTCGGCCTCACCGGGTCCGAGACCCACGAGGAGCTCGCCGCCGACACCGCGCTGGCCGAGCGCGTCGACGCCTTCCGGACGAAGGCGGGCGCGCTCATGGGCCTCGGCGACGTCAGCGGCTCGTCGGTGCCCAAGACGATCCTGCTCGCCCCGCCCGCCGACGGCGGCCAGGTGGCGACCCGCTCGTTCATCCCCGTCACCCCGCACACCGCGATCGGCGTGCTCGCCGCGGTCACCGCCGTCACCGGGATGCTGCTGCCCGGGGCGGTCGGTCACGACCTCACCGCCGACTGGCCCGACTCGAGCCGCATCGACGTCGAGCACCCGACCGGCCACTTCCTCGTCGACGTCGTGGTCGACACGGACGCCACACCGCCGCAGGTCGTGCGCTCCGGCGTCGTCCGGACCGCCCGCAAGCTGATGGACGGGGTCGCCTTCCCCCGTCCCGGGACGTCCTCGTGAGCCCCCCGCTGCGGGTCGCGCTGCTCGGGCTGGGGGAGGCGGGCGGCGCGATCGCGGCCGACCTCGCCGCCGCCGGGTCCGACGTCCGCGGCTACGACCCGTTGGTCACCCCGCCGGCCGGGGTCGACCCGCGGGTCGACGAGGCCGACGCGGTCCGCGACGCCGAGCTGGTCCTGTCGGCGAACAGCTCCCACGATGCGGCCGTCGCGCTCGCCAACGCCCTGCCCGGCCTGCGGCCCGGGACAATCTTCGCCGACCTCAACACCGCGTCGCCCGGGGTCAAGGCGGGCCTGGTGACGACGGCGGGTGCGGCGGCGGACGTCGTCGACGTGGCGTTGATGTCGCCGGTGCCCGGCAAGGGGCTGCACACGCCGATGCTCGTGTCGGGGGAGGCCGCGGACCGGTACGCCTCGATGCTCCGGCCCCTCGGCGCGCTGGTCACCGTCCAGCCCGGCCCAGCCGGCACGGCGATCTCCCGCAAGCTGCTGCGCAGCGTGTTCTACAAGGGCCTCGCGGCCGCCGTCGTCGAGGCCCTCGCGGGCGCCGAGGCCGCCGGGTGCGCGGACTGGCTGGCCGCGAACATCTCCGCCGAGCTCGCCGCCTTCGACGAGCACAGCATCGACCGCCTCGTCGACGGCACCCACCGCCACGCCCGGCGTCGGGCCGACGAGATGGCCGCGGCCGCCGACCAGCTGCGCGAGCTCGGCGTCGAGCCCCGCACCGCCACCGCCGCCCACGACCTCCTCGCCGCCCTTCGTGCTGCATCCGAGCGGGACGCCCCCGGAGATCACGCATGATCATCGACTGCCACGGTCACTACACCACCGCGCCCGCCGCCCACACGGCCTGGCGCGAGGCGCAGACCGCCGCGTACGACGCCGGCGAGCCCGCCCCGCTCTACCCCGACATCTCCGACGACGAGATCCGCGAGAGCATCGAGGGCAGCCAGCTGCCGCTGATGGCCGAGCGCGGCATCGACCTGACGATCTTCTCCCCGCGCGCCTCGGCCATGGGTCACCACCGCGGCGACGAGGCCGTCAGCACCGCGTGGACGCGGGCCAGCAACGACCTCGTGGCCCGCGTCGTCGACCTCTTCCCGCAGCAGTTCGCCGGGGTGTGCCAGCTCCCGCAGTCGCCCGGGGTGCCGATCGAGCACTCGATCGCCGAGCTCCGCCGGTGCGTGGACGAGCTGGGGTTCGTCGGGGCCAACCTCAACCCCGACCCCTCCGGTGGGCACTGGACCGCGGCCCCGCTGACCGACCGGTCCTGGTACCCGTTCTACGAGGCGATGATCGAGCTCGACGTGCCGGCGATGGTCCACGTCTCCGCGGTGACCAACCCGAACTTCCACGCCACCGGCTCGCACTACCTCAACGCCGACACCACCGCGTTCATGCAGCTCGTGCAGGCCGATCTGTTCCGTGACCTGCCCGGCCTGCGCCTGGTGATCCCGCACGGTGGGGGAGCGGTGCCCTACCACTGGGGACGTTTCCGGGGACTCGCGGACATGCTCAACCGACCCGCCGTCGAGGACGCCGTGATGGGCAACGTCTTCTTCGACACCTGCGTCTACCACCAGCCCGGCATCGATCTGCTCTTCGAGGTCATCGAGCCGGAGAACATCCTGTTCGGCTCGGAGATGGTCGGCGCCGTGCGCGGGATCGACCCGAGGACCGGGCACCACTTCGACGACACCCGCCGCTACGTCGACGCCCGCAAGCTTCCCGGCGACGAGGCGGCGCAGGTCTACGAGGGCAACGCGCGGCGCGTCTACCCGCGCCTGGACGCCCGGCTGCGCGGGCAGGGGAGGTAGATCACTCCGGTGGCGGGGCGTGTACCGGGTACCACCGGCCCATGGCGCCCCGTCGTTCGTCCACGTCCTGGATTCCCCGCGTGCTCGGGGTGGCCACCGCCGCCTACAGCGTCACGATCATCGCCAGGCCCGAGCTGTTCGCCCGTCCCGTCAAGCTCGCCTCCGACCGGGAGGACATTCCGCGCGGCACCGCGATCGGCATCCGTGCCCTCGGGGGCCGGGACCTCGCCTGCGGGCTGGCGATGGCGTTCGCCCCGGCGGGCACGCCGCTGCGGACCGCGACCGCGGTGCGGGTCGGCTCGGACGTCGTCGACCTCGTGCTGCTGGGGACGACCCTGCCCGACCCGCAGGCGCGGACGAAGGCCATGGCGGTCGCGGGTGCCTGGGGAGCGCTGTGCGCACTCGGGCTGTGGGCCGCGTAGGACGTCAGGCGCTGGTCTGGTCCATGGTCGTCTCGACCTCGGCCGCGGGCTCGACCCGCAGGTGGTAGACACCGGCTCCGGCAGCGAGCGGGTGCAGGTCGTAGTGGTGCACGACCTTCGGGCCGTCGTGGAGGTGGGTGTGGGTCACCGTCGGCAGCGGGGCGCCGTGGCGTGCCTCCCGGACCTCGACGCGGCCGTCGAGCGGGCCGCCGAGGTAGAGCAGGACGGCGTCCTCCGAGTCGTGGTCGTCGGACATGCGCTGCCTCCCCGGGGTCTCGCGGTTGCCGAACAGGGTAGGTCGGGCGCCGCGACTGCGCTGCGTCCGTCCGGGGTCAACTCGTGACGTCCGGTGAGCACGGGCCCACGGATGGTGTCGGTGGGCTCGACGAGCAGGTCAGCGGCTGGACCGCACCCGGCACCGCGCCGCTCGTCGGCGAGGTCACGCTGCTGCTCGCCGACGACATCCACCGCACCTGGTCGCAGACGGACGAGGAGGCGCCGCCGTTCTGGGCCTTCGCCTGGGCGGGCGGGCAGGCCCTCGCCCGCCACGTGCTCGACCACCCGGAGGTCGTCCGGGGCCGGCGGGTCCTCGACCTCGCCTCCGGCTCCGGGATCGTCGCGATCGCCGCCGCGCGGGCCGGCGCGGTCCACGTCGTCGCCTCGGACTCCGACGCCCGGGCCCGGATCGCCACCCGCCGCAACGCCGCGCTCAACGGGGTGAGCCTCGGCGTCGTCGGGGACCTGGTGGGAGACGCAGCGGAGCGGAGCTCGACCCGCCGGCGGGGGGACGGGTCGGGGGACGTGGAGCTCGACGTCGACGTCGTGCTGGCCGGGGACGTCTTCTACGAGCAGCCCATGGCGCGGATGATGCTCGACTTCCTCGACGAGGCCGCCGGGGCCGGGATCGACGTCCTCGTGGGCGACCCGGGCCGCGAGTACCTGCCGCGCCGGCGGGTCACGGCGCTCGCCACCTACGACGTCCCCGGCACCGCCGACCTCGAGGGCCGCGCCGTGACCCCCACGACGGTGCACCGGTTCGTCTGAGCGGTTTCGCGCTTCGCGCTCGTGCGTGCGTTCCCGTGCCATGACACGGAAACGCACGCACACTTCGGCCAGCGCCATGATCCACCTCTAGGGTCACGACGTCGGGTGTGCGTGCGTTTCCGCGCCTGGGCACGACAGACTAGACAGCACGCCGATAGGGCACGCACGAGGCCGGAGGCCCAAAAGGAGACGCATGCGCGCGGTGCAGGTGAGCAGGCTCGAGGGACCGGACGCGGTCGAGGTCGTCGAGATCGACGAGCCGGTCGCCGGGGCGGACCAGGTCCTGATCGACGTCGAGGCGGCCGGGGTGGTCTTCCCGGACCTGCTGCTGACCCGCGGCGAGTACCAGATGCGCCCCGAGCTGCCCTTCACGCTCGGCTCCGAGGTGGCCGGCACCGTCCGGACCGCGCCCGAGGGCTCCGGCTTCTCCCCGGGCGACCGGGTCGCGGCGCTGTGCGTGGTCGGCGGCTTCGCGACGAGCGTCGTCGCCCCCGTCGGCCAGACGTTCCCGCTGCCGGACGCGGTCTCCGCCGACATCGGCGCCGGCCTGCCGATGAACTACCTCACCGCGCACTTCGTGCTGGGCCTGCGCGGTCGGCTGGCCGCCGGCGAGACGGTGCTCGTGCACGGTGCCGCGGGCGGCGTCGGGATCGCCTGCATCCAGTTCGCGAAGGCGCGCGGGGCGCGCGTCGTCGCCGTCGTCTCGACCGAGGGCAAGGCGGAGGTCGCCCGCGCCGCCGGCGCCGACCACGCCGTCCTGGTCACCGACGCCGACGGCAAGGGCTTCAAGGACGCCGTCCTCGAGATCGCCGGGCCGGGCGTGGACATCGTCGTCGACCCCGTCGGCGGCGACCGGTTCACCGACTCGCTGCGCACCCTGCGCCGCGGCGGCCGGCTCCTCGTCGTGGGCTTCACCGCGGGCGACATCCCGACGGTGAAGGTGAACCGGCTGCTGCTGCGCAACATCGAGGTCGTCGGCGCGGCCTGGGGCGAGTGGGCCTGGGGCGACCCGGCGTACATGCGCACCCAGTGGGACGAGCTGCTCGACGACATCGCCGCCGGCCGGCTCGCACCGCCGATCAGCGCCACGTACCCGCTGGTCGAGACCGCGGCCGCCGTCGGCGAGCTCGCCGAGCGCCGGGTCACCGGCAAGGTCGTGGTCCACCCCCGGGAGTGAGCCGCGACGCCCGGTCCGGTGTGGAAAGGTGCGCGGAGCGCTCGTGAGCACTTTCCGGGGCTATAGCCCCGGAAAGTGCTCACAGGGCCGTAGGCCACCTAGGAGGTCCCCGTGCTCGCCCACTCCCGCACCGGCACCGGCGAGCCGCTGATCCTCGTCCACGGCGTCACCCACCGCCGCGAGGCCTGGGACACGGTGACGCCGTATCTCGAGAAGGAGCACGAGGTCATCGCCGTCGACCTCCCGGGTCACGGCGAATCCGCCGACGTGGACCCCGGGTTCGACGGCGGGTCCGCGACCCTCGTCGACGCCGTCGAGGGCTTGGTCCGAGACCTCGGCCTGGAGCGCCCGCACGTCGCCGGGAACTCGCTCGGTGGTCTCATCGCGTTGGAGATGGCGGCCCGCGGGAGCGTGGCCTCGGCGACGGCGCTCTCCCCGGCGGGCTTCTGGTCAGCGGTCGGGCGGCTGTGGGCCCGGGGCGTGCTGACCGGCGCGAGCGCGGCGCTGCGCCGGCTGAGCCCCGAGCAGCTGGACCGGGTCCTCGCCGGCGCCACGGGACGGGCCGCACTGACCGGGCTGATCGTGGCGCACCCCGGCCGTCAGGACCCGGCGGTCCTCGCCCGCGACCTGCAGGGCCTCGCCCGGC
>JAICLN010000344.1 GCA_025925615.1 Actinomycetospora sp.
GTCGCCGATCCGGACCCCGGACGGGATCACGTAGTCGACCATCCGCGGGAACTTGTCCACCGAGTACACCGTCACCGGCCCGCGGCCCCGCAGCCGCGCCCGGACCCGTTCGAAGCCGGGCACCGGGCACGGGCCGTGGTTGGTCCACACGACGTTGGCCAGCAGCCCGAACATCCCCGTCAGGTCCACGCCGTGCGGGCGCACGAGGCGGTGCGACAGCAGGTGCAGGCGCAGGTAGACGTCGTAGGCGCTGGCGGGCGGGCCGGAGAGGTCGATGACCGTGCGCACCGCGACCACCTCGACGCCGCGCTCCTCGTCGGTGCCCAGCGCGTCGATCAGCGATGGCTCCAGCTCCCCGGCCGGGACCAGGACGGTGCCGGGCTCCTCGGTGACCGGGTCGGTCCCCGTCAGCTCGGGGAGCGGGTACCAGGTGTCGAGGACGGTGCCGTCGAGGGCGACGGTCGCGATGCCGACGCCGACGGCGCGGGTGGGGGTCTCGGAGGTCGGGGTGCTCATCGCCGCCCAGCCTATCGAGGGGCCTCCTAGGGTGGCGCCGTGAGCGCGGACCTGGACCTGCACGCCGATCCCGTCGACCTCACTGCGGCCCTCGTCGACGTCCCCAGTGTCTCGGGCGAGGAGAAGGGGCTCGCGGACGCCGTCGAGGCGGCGTTGCGGCGCGAACCGCACCTCGAGGTCGTGCGCTGCGGCGAGACGGTGCTCGCGCGGACCGCCCTCGGCCGCGACCGCCGGGTCCTGCTGGCCGGGCACCTGGACACCGTGCCGATCGCGGACAACGTCCCTTCCCGCCGCGACGGCGACCTGCTCTACGGCTGCGGGACGACGGACATGAAGGCCGGCGTCGCGGTGATGGCCCACCTGACGGCGACGACCCGCGCGCCCGCCCACGACGTCACCCTCGTGCTCTACGACTGCGAGGAGATCGAGGCGTCGCGCAACGGGCTGAACCGGGTCGAGCGGGAGCTGCGTCCGTGGCTCGACGCGGACCTCGCGATCCTCGGGGAGCCGACGTCGGGCCTGGTCGAGGGCGGGTGCCAGGGGACGATGCGTGTCGTCGTCGACCTGCACGGACGCCGGGCGCACTCCGCCCGCGCCTGGCTGGGGGACAACGCGATCCACGCCGCGGCCCCCGTGCTCGCCCGGCTCGCCGCCTACGAGCCTCGCGAGGTCGACATCGACGGGTGCGTCTACCGCGAGGGGCTGCAGGCCGTGCGGATCGCGGGCGGCGTCGCGGGCAACGTCGTCCCCGACGCGGCGGAGGTCACGGTGAACTTCCGCTTCGCGCCCGACCGCTCGCCCGCCGACGCCGAGGCCCACGTGCGGTCGGTGCTCGAGGGCTTCGACCTGCGGGTGACCGACTCGGCCCCCGGCGCGCTCCCCGGCCTGTCCGCGCCCGCCGCGGCCGAGTTCGTCGCGGCGAGCGGGGAGACGCCGGTCGCGAAGTACGGCTGGACCGATGTCTCCCGGTTCTCGGCCCTCGGGATCCCGGCCGTGAACTACGGGCCGGGCGACCCGAACCTCGCCCACACCCGCGACGAGCACGTCGACGTCCGCCGGATCACGGCCGGCGCGGAGACCCTCCGCCGCTATCTGGCGTAGGGCCCGGACGTACGAACACCTCCGCTGGTCACCTTCTTCGGTGACCACCGGACCGTTCGTGCCGTGCGGGACCGGCCACCCCACGACGGCGACCCGACACACACGGCGTCGCGGCCACCCAGCCGATGGCCGCGGAGACGACCACGGCATGCGCCGCGATCGGGCGTCCCTACGCTGGCGGGCATGACCGGGCCCCACTACGACTTCGACCTCACCACGCCGCGGCCGACGACGATCGACAAGCGGCGCGCCGAGCACAAGGACCCGGCCCGCCTGAGCTCGACCACCGACCAGCGGCTGCTCGACTCGCGCGGCCCGGCCGAGTGGGTCCACTCCGACGCGTGGCGGCTGCAGCGCATCCAGGCCGAGTTCATCGAGGGCTTCAGCGTCCTGGCCGAGATCCCGCGCGCCGTCACCGTCTTCGGCTCTGCGCGCGCCAAGCCGGGTCACCCGGACTACGCGACCGGGATGGCCCTCGGCGGCGCCCTGGCCCGCGCCGGCTACGCGGTGATCACCGGAGGCGGGCCCGGGATCATGGAGGCCGCCAACCGCGGCTGCTCCGAGGCCGGCGGATTGTCGGTCGGCCTCGGGATCGAGCTGCCGTTCGAGCAGGGCCTCAACCCGTGGGTCGACCTCGGCGTCGGGTTCCGCTACTTCTTCGCCCGCAAGACGATGTTCGTCAAGTACGCCCAGGCGTTCGTCTGCCTGCCCGGGGGCTTCGGCACGCTCGACGAGCTCTTCGAGGCGCTCGTGCTCGTCCAGACCGGCAAGGTGACCCGCTTCCCCGTCGTGCTGCTCGGCTCGCGCTACTGGGGCGGGCTCGTCGACTGGCTGCGCACCACCGCGCTCGACCACGGCGTCATCAGCCCCTCCGACGTCGACCTCATGACCGTCACCGACGACGTCGACGAGGTCGTCGCCATCGTCGAGAAGGGGTTCCAGGAACTGGTCGCGGAGCCGGAGCACCGGTGAGCCTTGCGGTCTGCGTGTTCTGCGCCTCGGGGCCGGTCGCCCCCGAGCACCTGGCCATCGCCCGCGACCTCGGCGCCGGGATCGCCCGTCGCGGCTGGACGCTGGTCTCCGGCGGCGGGCGGGTCGGGATGTTTGGCGAGGTCGCCCGCGCCGCGCGGACGGGCGGCGCCCGCACCGTCGGCGTCATACCCACCGCCCTGGTGGACCGGGAGGTCGCCGACGACGAGGCCGACGAGCTCGTCGTCGTGGACGGCATGCGCGAGCGCAAGGCGGCGATGGACGCCCGCTGCGACGCCGTCGTCGCCCTCCCCGGCGGGCTGGGCACGCTCGAGGAGCTCTTCGAGGCCTGGACCGCGCGCTACCTCGGGATGCACGCCAAGCCGGTGGTGCTCTGCGACCCCGGCGGGCACTACGAGGGGCTGCTGGCCTGGGTGGAGGGCCTGACGGGGACCGGGTTCGTCTCGGCGGCCTCGCTCGACGCCCTGGTCCGCACGACGACGGCGGGTGCGGCACTGGACGCCGCGGCGCTCGCCCTGCCGCGCGCCTCGTGACCGCTCCACCGTCGTGACCCCGGCCTACGAGCCCTGGTTCTCCGCACGCACCTGGGCGGAGCCCCCGTGGACGCCGGCGGAGCTGGCGGCGGCGAAGGCCGGGCGCACCGTCTCGGTCGTCCTGCCCGCGCTCGACGAGGCGACCACCGTCGCCGGGGTCGTCGCGGCGGTGGTGCCGCTGCTCGGCACGGTGGTGGACGAGGTCGTCGTCGTGGACTCCGGCTCGACCGACGACACCGCGGCCCGGGCCCGCGCCGCCGGCGCCCGGGTGGTGACGCGCGAGGAGGCGCTGCCCGGCGTCGCGGTGCGGCCCGGCAAGGGCGAGGTGCTGTGGCGGGCGCTCGGGGCGACCACCGGCGACCTCGTGGTCTACCTCGACTCCGATCTCGTCGACGTGGACTCCCGGTTCGTCACCTCGCTGCTCGGACCGCTGCTCACCGTCGGAGGGATCGAGCTGGTCAAGGGCTTCTACCACCGCCCGCTGCGGATCTCCGAGAACGACGTGATCGCCACCGGCGGGGGCCGGGTCACCGAGCTCGTCGCCCCGCCCGCGCGCGCCGCGCGGCGTCCCGAGCGGGCCGGCCTCGTCCA